>CAKZKB010000471.1 GCA_937121005.1 uncultured cyanobacterium
TAGCTCGAGACGATCGCCACCGCAAACCACCACAGGGTATTGACCTGGGGACGATACCAAACCGTATCGACTAAACCGTGCGCCATCATGCCGCATAAAATGGCAATTCCAGCCATTAACCAATACCCATGACGATCGCGCAATTCTCGCGACTGGCGCAATTTAGCAACGCCATTGACTAGCGTTACCAACAGCAGCCACAAAAAGGCGATCAGTCCGATAAATCCGGTTTCGACTGCCGTTTCTAGCAGGACGGAATAGGCACTGAGAGCGCTAAAACCAGCTTTCATGTACAGGGGATAAATGAGGTTAAAGGCACTATTTCCCGGCCCGATACCGATAAGCGGACGATCGCGAATCATATCAATGGCAGCGAACCAAACATTGAGGCGAAAATTGTTGCTGCTGTCGTCGCGTCCGGCAAAAATACTGGCAACGCGATCGCGAATCGGTTCTACAAACAGTACAGCCATTGCTACCACTAGAACCGAAGCAATAACTACTCCGGGAACGGCCCACTTTCGCCAGCGCTGAGGCAATTTGAAACTCCACCAGTCCGCGAGCAACAGGGCAAAAACAAACCCCGCAGCCACGAAACCAACCCACGCACCACGACTATAGGTCAGTACCAAGCAAAGGGTATTGACCAAAAACATGATAACTGCTAGCGCTTTTGGCAGCAACCCGCGCCATACAAAAATTGCCGCCGCACTCAGACAGATGGCAGGTAAAATATAGCCGCCGAGTAAGTTCGGGTTGCCTAAAAAGCTGAAAACGCGATCGACTCCGGCACTGGCAGAAGTGGGATCTGTCCAGGTGGCTTTGGCTTCAGCGTCCCGAAAAAAATACTGTCGCAAACCGTAACCACTGACAACGATCGCGACGTGCAAATAAACAGCGTTCAGCCAAGAGAGGATCCGGCGCGATCGCAAGATGCGATCGCACAGCAAGAAGAAAAACAGGTACAAACTCAGTTTCACCCAACCGGAAAACGCCGCCATCTTTACCGGAGACAAGGCGGTAGCAACGGTGGCAATTCCCCAGTACAGCAACACCAACAACCGCACTGGAGTCACTCCGGGATCGGACTTGTCACAAACCGCAAACAGCACCCAAAATCCCGCACAGGCGAGTAACAAAATCCCGATGAGGCTAGTGGAAAAGAATGGCGACACCACCAACAGCAAACCGACAAGAACGGCGGCGATCGCTTCGGCGTATTGCATCAGCCAACTTCCCTCTCGCCAAGCAGTTAGGGAACCGAACAGCCATCGGTACAAAAAACTACCTTGACCCCAGCGATCGGCGGGGAGGCGAGAGAGGGTAAGATGTTGCCAAGCAGCGTTCATAAGCAGTTGGGGTAAGCAGTCAGATCGGTGTCACGATCGAATTACGTCCGTCCAAATGATATAATAACACTGTCCAAAATCTAAAATCTAAAATCTAAAATTGAATGACTGCTTTTCGCGTTGGCATTGCCGGGCCGGTGGGGTCTGGAAAAACGGCGTTAGTGGATGCGTTGTGTAAGACATTGCGCGATCGCTACAATATTGCTGTGGTTACAAACGACATTTACACTCAAGAGGACGCACAGTTTTTAGTGCGATCGCAAGCCCTCGAGGGCGATCGTATTCTCGGTGTAGAAACAGGTGGCTGTCCCCATACCGCCATTCGCGAAGATGCGTCTATCAATTTGGTGGCGGTGGAACGCTTAGAACGTCAATTTAGCAACTTAGATTTGGTGTTTGTCGAAAGCGGTGGCGATAACTTAGCGGCAACTTTTAGTCCAGAATTAGTGGATTTAACCCTATATGTCATCGATGTGGCTGCTGGCGACAAAATTCCCCGCAAAGGCGGGCCGGGCATTACCAAATCCGATCTGTTAGTTATCAATAAAATCGATTTAGCACCGTTTGTCGGTGCAGATTTAGAAGTCATGGAACGGGATACCAAAAAGATGCGCGACGAAAAGCCATTCGTGTTTGCGAACCTAAAACAGAAGGTCGGTTTGGGGACGATCGTCAATTTTATTGAGGAGCATTTAGGGATTAGGTATTAGGTATTAGGTTTTAGGGGAATCTTAATTGCGTAGGGGCTAAGCATTCGTACCAGTTAGCGAACGGCTCTACTTACAACTAAGTTGGTGAATGCTTCGCCCTCTCCAGGATGGATCGGATTATAACATCGATCGACTGAATTTGGCATACAAATTTTTTGAGTGCCTAACGCAACCAAACCACCAGAAAACAGAACGCAAGCAATCCGAGAAATAGGGCACTGGTTGGGATTCTCGCATACCAAGGGGGTTGGTAACGGGGTTTTTCCTCTTGAAACGGTTCGTCAACGTGCCAGTACATCGTGCATTCTTTCGCATAAGGACGTTGGGGAAACGTGCAACTATCGTCGGCGAGATAGGCGCAGGTTTCGCATAAATAGCGATCGCCTCGAGTTCGATGCAAATCGATTCCCGGATGTCCGAAGGCTTTGAGTTCGGTGCGACAGTGGGGACAGACGATCGCCGTTTCTTTTACCGCTTGCTGGCACTGGGGGCAAGTTTGCATGGGAAAAAACGAGGGTAAGCATTCAGAGGTCAAAGCAAGAAACCCGGTTTCTCAAAGGATAGACTCGAAGTCGATCTGGCGATCGGCAAGAAACCGGGTTTCTACACCCGATAAAGAGGAGGAGATAGATAAAGATTAGAGATAAACGGCTCTCCCCCTCACCTCTACTTGTCTAACTGCCCGGTTTTTTGGTATTGTACTCTTCGTGAGACAGTACCTCTTTGGGAATCGCTCCCCCGTCGCCATCGTGACAGATCATCCGATAGTTGCGGGTGATGGGAATGCTAATCACGAAGCGATCGTGACGCAGGCGCTTCCCTTTGAAATCGCGGTAGTTTTGCTTGGCTTCCAGGCCGGCAATAATCTCTCGCGCCTTGAGGACGACGTGGGTTGGCAGCGCTCTGAGATCGATGGGATCGCCTTCAAAGGTTGCTTCCCACTCCACTTTCTCTTGGCGTTTCGCTTCGAGCTCTTGTTGTTGTTTTTGCTTTTCTGCTTGCTCTTGAGCGCATCTATGGCAGATTTGTCCGTAGCCTTTGTGACCGCAGGGAAAGGTCTTCTTTCGTCGTTTGGGCATGGCTGTAACACGCGATTATAATCCTGGTAAGGAATGATTCTATTCTATCATCTCATATTTTTTGCCCGATGGGATCGATCGCGGTCAAAAATTTGTAACGATGTTAAGGGAGAGGCGATATCGGCGGCGATCGCTTATCGTGGTATCAGGCAGTACGGTCACGCCCATGAGTTCGACTCCTCCAGGTTCCGACAACTTTTCCCTCGATACAGGGCTTGCAGCGCTCAAACAGGGAGATACCGAGACGGCGATCGCTCAGTTTGAAGGCATCTGTCGCACTTCCTCGCGCCAGAAAGATCGGTTGCGGGCGCAAATGGGGTTGGTGACGGCCTACCGACGGCGCGGGGACACGGCGCGATCGCTCCAGTTGTGCCAGCAGTTGTGCCAAGCGGAGAGTCAGAAGGTACGGCAGTGGGCGGAGCGTCAATTAAAAATTAAAAATGAAAAATTAAAAATTGGGGGACAAGGGGACAAGGGGACAAGGGGACAAGGGGAGGGGGAGAGTCAAATCTCGAACCTCGAATCTCAGACAGGGGGACAAGGAGACAAGGGGACAAGGGGACAAGGAGAGGGGGAGAGTCAAACCTCGCACCACACACCGCGCCGGCCGAGGAAAGCGTTGCGGAAGGCGAATTTGGCGCGTTTGGGGTGGATCCAGGTTATCAGCTTAGTGGTGTTGGTGGTGTGGCTGAACCTGCTGTTTCACGGGTGGATGACGGCGACGAATACGGTATTGTTAGGGTTGCGGCGGTTTGGGGCCAAACCGATACAGCCGTTTTTCCACGACCAAACGACGATTCTGCTGGTGGCGATCGCAGTGGTGTTTGTGGCGGCTCCTTGGCTGCTCGATGCTCTGCTACGCTGGCTGTATGGGGCCAAACCCCTATCGATGTTAGCGTTGAAAACCCACAGTCCCGAAGCGGCGAAGGTGTTGCGCCAAGTTTGTCGCCAGCGCAATATTCCGTTACCAAAACTGACGATCGTCCCAGAAAGTACGCCGCTAGCCTTTACTTACGGACATTTACCGCGCACGGCGACGGTTACGATTAGTCAAGGGACGCTCGATCGCCTGGAAGATGAGGAGATCGCTAGCATTGTCGCGGCGGAGTTGGGTCACATTCTCCGGTGGGAGTTCGTCCCCATGACTCTAGCGGTGACGATCGCCCAAATTCCTTATACCATTTACTGGCAAAGCGCCCGAGGCGGTAACTGGATCGAAGGGTTTCGCCAAAACCATCGAGGTTCGATCTGGATCGATCGCGCTTTGATGGTGGCAATTTACCTGGTGGCGGGAGTTTCGGGCATCGCTTACGGGGTTTGGTGGCTGTTTCGCTTCCCCATGTTGTGGCTGTCGCGATCGCGCTTGGCTTACAGCGATCGCTTTGCAGCAGAAGTGACGGGCGACCCTAACAGTTTAGCCCGCGCTCTGGTCAAATCCGCGATCGGCACGGCCGAAAATGTGAACAAATGCGCACAAAATCCCTACCTCGTCGAAAGTTTTGCCCCCCTTCTCCCGGTGAGTTGTCAGCAAGCGATCGTCCTTGCTAACCTTTCGCCAGTAGAAACCGCCCTCAATTGGGATATCGAAAGTCCCTACCGTCAGTGGTTAAGCGTGGGGAATACCCATCCACCGTTGGGCGATCGCGTTTACCTGCTGTCGCGTTACGCTCAATTCTGGGAGATCGAACCGGAATTTCAACTCAGCGATCCGACGGCGATCCCCAAGAAATTTTGGCAAACTCATCCGAGGTTGTGGCTGCAAAGCGCCCCGGTTTTGGGAGTCGTTCTCGGTGGTATTGTTGGGGTTAGTTTCGCGATCGTCGGCTGGGCAGGCAAACAGTTTGACTTTCGCGCTGTTTCTTGGCTGTACTACGATCGTCCTTGGCTGACCAGCGGCCTAATTTTAGCAGGATTTGCGATCGGTACTCTCGTTCGTATCAATACTTTTTTCCCCGATA
>CAKZKB010000472.1 GCA_937121005.1 uncultured cyanobacterium
CCGGAAACTGGCGCAAACCGCGAGCGGGTATCCAGTCAATGACCCCTCGTTCAACTTCAAAATCGATATCGATACGGAGTCGCATCCATGAAAAGGCTTGTCGTTTTGGAAATTGATGGCAACTCGGAAGATACACAATTCCGAGTCTCGCTGGAAATTAAAGCCGATCTGCAAACCATCCAGAAAAAAGGAGTTTTAACGAAACACGCGCACTTATTCTCTTGTTTAGGAGATCACTGGCAAACCGCTTATCGCAATTTGGAGGCAAACTACCGGATCAGACCGTTAATTATCGATAATACACCATCGCTAAAAGAGCGGATTCGCAACTGCCAAGAATCGGCGATCGCCCTTGAAAAATTGATGGCAGAGTGGTTGAATTCTGAAGAATTCTTACCCCTCGATCGCCGTTTGCGCGAGGAACTCAACCGCGACGATGAAATTTGCTTTGTCATTCGTACCGAGAATAACGAACTGCAAAAGTTACCCTGGCATACTTGGGACTTTTTCGATCGCTATCCGAAAGCAGAACTGGCTTTTGCTTCCTTAGAACGGGAATCGACGGTGACAAAATCGCGATCGTTTCACCCAAAAGTGCGAATTTTAGCCATTTTAGGTCACAGTGGCGGTATTGATGTGGAACGCGATCGGCAGTTGTTAGAAAACTTACCCGGTGCGGAAGTCCATTTTCTCGTCGAACCCCACCACTTTGAAATCAACAATACACTTTGGGAAAAACCATGGGACATTATTTTCTTCGCCGGACATAGCGAAACTTTAGGCGAAACCGGCCGCATTTATCTCAATTCTGAAGACTATTTAAGTATTGAAGAGTTGTGGTTCGCCTTACGAAAAGCCGTCGATAATGGCTTGCAACTCGCCATATTTAATTCCTGCGACGGCTTGGGTTTAGCACGCCGACTGGACGACTTGAATATTCCGCAGACGATCGTCATGCGGGAGTTAGCCCCCGATCGCGTCGCTCACGAATTTCTCAAGTATTTTTTGACCGCATTTGCGATTGAAGAAAAGCCGTTTCATCGGGCAGTTCGCGAAGCCCGAGAACGGCTGCAAGGCTTGGAAAGCGAACTTCCTTGTGCCAGTTGGTTGCCCGTTATTTATCAGGATCCGAATGCAGAACCGCTAACCTGGAAACCTAAATCTCCAGGAGTTCTAAGCAAGTTTCCCGTTTCCATGACAGCGATCGCGGCTGCTGTAGTGAGTGGATATTTTTTATCTACACCTTACCTCGCTAAACTTCTCAATCAATGGGGAATTGAGAGTTATGAGAATGGTAACGCTCATCGAGCAGAAATGCTCTATAACTTATCAACCCAATTGAACCCCTTCGCATCCGAACCGTATTATAATCGGGGATGGTTCTATGAATTTAAACTGGGCGATCGTTCCCAAGCAAAATACTCTTATCAGAAGGCAGTTTTGCGCGATTCTCAAGTTGCAGTTGTCGCCTGGACTCGTCTTTTACTTTTAGACGATCCGACTCCAGACACATTGCAAATGGCGCTAACCGCGATCGAGGAAGGATTAGATCTCGTCAATGAAGACTATTCTCTCGTGAAAGCAGGTTTGCTGAAAAACCGAGGTTGGATTTTCTTTTTAGGCGATCGTCTAGACGAAGCCAAACAATCTTTGCAAGAGGTTTTAGCTATTAACGATCGCGGCGCTCATACTCACTGCTTGATGGCTCAAATTTTAGAAAAGCAGGGCAATTTTAATGATGCCGATCGTCACTGGAGTAAAGTTATCGATAATGCCGACATTCGCTATCCAGAACACAATCAGTGTTTGGAGTTAGCACATCTAAAACAACAAACTTGGACAACATCGGAGGTGCAACAATGAAATCTCATTTTCTCAATACCATCGGTTTAAGTTTAATTTGGACGATCGCGATTTCTGTGTTGCCGATCGCGCGATCGCAAGAATCGCCAACTTCTCCCAATATTAAAATTGGGCAAATTCTCCAAATTGAAGGCAACGTCCAGATCGATCGCGACGGACGCATTCTGATGCCAACTGTCGGCACTTCTGTCTATCCTGACGATACAATTCTTTCCCCTGAAAACGGACAAGCCTTCGTGCAATGTGCAGATGGAAATGTTGCTTTAGCATCTAACGGACAACAATTATTAGATGTTTGTCCCCCGGCACCTGAAAAGAATGAAGGTTGTCCCCATGGAGTCATTGAATGTCCGCCACTTGGCGATCGCCAGACTTGGGAAAATGTTGATTTCCCTTATATTCTCAGTCCCCACCGCACCATGTTACTCGACGATCGTCCGACTTTAAGTTGGAGTCCGGTTGAAGGTGCAACAAACTATCAAGTGACATTTTTTGCCAATGGCGAACCCGTTGGTGCTACCGTTGAAACCACTGAAACGACAATTTCATATCCTGAAGATTGGGATGCTTTAGAACCCGGAGGTTACGACAATTTTCCCATTAGTGCCAATACGATTTATGAGTTTGGATACAGCTTAGAAGTGCTGGCAGATACGGGAACGACTTCCTACGATACACCCCGTTTACCTGCGGAAATGGAAGTCATTTTACTCGATCCAGACCACGCCGATCGCGTTTTGCAAGCGCGATCGCAAATCGAACAATTAGATCTCGTCGAAGACGCTAAAACAGTCGCGATCGCCCGAATTTATACCGATAACTTGTTAGTTGTAGACGCGATCGCAACTTTAGAAACCTTAGTTCCAGCCAACGCCGAACCCGTTCCCGAAAAAGCAGCAATTTACCAGCAGCTAGGCGATCTGTATTGGAACTATTTGGGAATTGCACCCGAAGCCGAACAATACTATTCTCTGGCGGCTGAAGTTGTTGCTTCTGACAATTTAGAACAGCGAACCTCGACTTTTGAAGCCTGGGGTCAGGTGTTAGTAGCCTTGGGACGAGAAGAAGACGCGATCGCGGCTTTAACCGAAGCCAAAACGGGTTACGAAACGTTAGGAAATCTAGAAAAAGTGGAGAACTTGCAACAGCAAATCAACGAACTCCAACAGTCCAGTTAATTTTTTCTCAGCATCACCCATTTTCAAACCTTATCTACGGAGTCCATCTACCATGAAACTGTCTTTTCCCTTGCTCCCTTTTGAATCAGCAAAACTGGCTTTTCAAATGGCGATCGCTGCTGGTACAATTTGCGCGATCGCTACTGTCAAACCAGACTCCAGCTACGCTCAAATTGTTCCTGACAATACCGCAGGAACTACAACGGCGATCGACGGAAACACCACTCATATACAAGGTGGAACCCAAACAGGTGCAAACCTAATTCATAGCTTTGGAGAATTTAGCGTCCCAACTGGAGAAACAGCAAACTTTCTCACCAACCCAAACATAGATAACGTTCTCAGCCGCGTCACGGGTGGCAACATTTCCGTCATTGATGGTTTAGTTAGCGTCACGGGAAGCAATGCCAATTTGTTTTTAATGAACCCGGCGGGGATTGTTTTTGGCCACAACGCCAGCTTAAACGTGCCTGCGGACTTTATCGCCACCACTGCGACGGGGATCGGCTTTGACAACGGCTGGTTTGGGTTGGAAAATGAGACCAATTGGTCTCAATTGGTTGGCGATCCGACTGGCTTGGATTTTTCCGATCCGCGATCGGGAAGCATTATCAACGAAGGAAGTTTAGCAGTTGCAGAAGGACACCAACTCGGATTATTTGGTCGGACGATCGCCAATACCGGAACGCTACAAGCACCCGGCGGTGTTGTTACGGTAGCTGCGGTTCCCGATGGCTATCTTAGCATGAGCGTACCGGGGAGTTTGTTGAGTTTGCAATTCACTCCTGATGCGATTTCTAGCAGCGAACAGAGTACGATCGCCCCCTTATCTTTACCGGAATTACTGACAGCAGGTGTAGGGACTCACGCTAGCCAAATTGAAGTCAATACCGATGGAACGATCGCGGTTAGCGGTTCAGGGATGCGCGTCGATCCCACAGATGGAACCGTTGTCGCTTCCGGGACGATCGACGTTTCTTCGCAACAAGGCGGCGCGATCGATATTTGGGGCGATCGGGTTGCCTTAGTTAACGCCATTCTTGATGCTTCTGGTGACAACAGTGGCGGAAACATTCGCATTGGTGGCGACTATCAAGGCTTGGGAAGCGTTCTCAATGCCAGCCAAACATTCATCAGTCGCGACACTTCAATTATTGCCGATGCGTTGCAAACGGGTGACGGTGGAGAAGTCATTATCTGGGCCGACGGAACCACGCGATTTTTTGGCGATATCAGTTCTCGCGGCGGCGCAGAATTTGGCGATGGCGGCTTCGTAGAAGTGTCGGGTAAAGACACTTTAGTATTCCGAGGAACCGTCGATGTCGGTGCAGAAAATGGTATTACGGGAACCATTTTACTCGATCCGAAAAATATTGTTATTGTCGCTGGAGACTCTGCGCCAGACGATAGCGAACTGGACGACGGTTCAATTTTTGCAGGTGATGGCGATCCCGATGCGACATTTACAATTTCTCAAGAGACACTTGAAAGCCTCACGGGAACAATTGTCTTAGAAGCAACCAATGATATTACTGTTGATATCAGCGATTCCTTGACCTTTACAGATACAAATGGTAATGGGTCAATTACCTTTACCGCAGATTCCGACATGGACGGAACGGGTTCTTTCTTGGTTGGAGCAAGTCCAGCAATTTTTACTAACGGTCGTGACATTACCATTACTGGCGCAGAAATCAACCTGGGAACTACCGAAATTTTTACTGAAGGCGGCACAATTTCTCTGACAGCAACAAATGGTAATATAGTTGCAGATCTATTAACCACAGAAGATTATGCTGCTGGTGGGGATGCGGGAGATCTTTTCTTGAACGCCAATAATGGCAATATTCAAACTCAACGGTTGGACGTTAGTACCCAAACTGGAAAACCTGGATCGGTTCAAATATCAGGAATTGATATCACGATTCGAGAAATTGATGCTGACGTTCACGATGTCGAGAACAGTGGTGGGACGGTTACGATTGAAGCAACGGGAACAGTTAACATTATTGATTCGATCGATACGCGATCGCGTTTCGTTGGTGATGGCGGAACAATCGAAATTACGGCTGAACTGGATATTAGCCTTGGCCCGATTCAAAGCACTGCCCTAGATGGCAATGGAGGAGCCGTTACCATCAATAGTCTTCAAGGCTCCATCGATCTCCGGGGAGGTCTCAATTCTGGAACCTTTACGACGGGAACTGGAGGATCGGTTCACCTAGAAGCTGCACTCGATGTCCATACCAACGAGATTTTTACAGGAAGTCACTTAGGAAATGCAGGTGGTATTACCATTATTGCCGGCCGCGAACTTAGCATCACCTCTGGCTATCTATCTTTTTACCTTTACCAGAGTATTGATTGCGATGCAGCAGGCGTACAATGCAATGATAGCGATCGCTCGGTCACAATCGACCTGAGCGAAATCGATCCCGATGACTTTCCGGGTTTAGAATTGTTGTCTCAAGATTTGTCAACGGGAGAAATTCGTTTAGTTCCAAAAACGCCAATTTCTAATGATTCTAATGATAGTAGTGGTGACGATACCGCTACTCAAACTTCCACTGGCGACGGAAGTGACACCACAACTTCGGGAGGTGATGACACCACTACCACTCAAACTTCCACTGGTGACGAAACCAATATCGCATCTTCGGGAGGTAGCGATACCAACACCGATACTCAAACTTCCACGAATACTCTCGAACCCATTGAAGGATTGACACTGATTCTCGAAGAACTCGATCTGTTCGTAACCAATCCCATCCTTGCCACGATTTCCATAGAAGGGGAAGGAGGAGATGTTTCGCTAACGGCGCGTGGGAATATCGAAGCACAGTCGAACCCTCCCACCGTCGAACAAATTGATAATCCCGAACTGTTTGATGGCAGTCCCGATCTCAGCGAAGCAGCGAACGCCGCAGCAGAGTTTCAACGCCAGACGACGACGATCGTCACTGTTGGTGCGGTTGCCAGTGGAGACGTTAGTGTTGTGGCTGGCGGTA
>CAKZKB010000473.1 GCA_937121005.1 uncultured cyanobacterium
GATCCCTTCCCGCGTCAGGGAAACGATGGGAACTCCCAACTGCAAGGCTTCGGAGAAGGTACTGTAACCGGGTTTGGAAACCACGCGATCGCATAACGGCATAAAATCGACGGGACGGTAGCGACGATCGCTGACATTAATTAAGTTGGGCAGATCGGGCGCAGCGCGATCGAAGCTGATAAATTGCCAATCGGGAAAGTGTGTGATATTGTTATAGGGAATGGCATCTAGACCCAAACCGCCAAAGGTGAGGAGAATCGTCTTTTCTTTCGGGGCAGTGATTCCAAAGGTCTCGCGCAGTTGAGATTCAGAAAAATTCGGTACGCCGCCTGTCAACCCCACATCTTCAATTGTCGGAAACGCGCTCATTTTCTCGTGCATGGGCAAGCGAAACAGGCGATCGCACTGACTGAAACACTCGCCGATCCAGTCGGCAATTTCGACAAATTCACCGCCCCAGGCGCGATAGATAAAATCCCAACCAAAGTTACTCATCATCCAGCCGGGAATGCCCGCCGCTTTAGCAATAACAGACGCAAGCGGAGGAATATCAGCCAGTACCAAACTGACGCGGTTGAGACGAATAAAGTCTACTTCTGAGGCGACGATCGCGTTTTGGCGGCGGCGGATCTCCTGCAATTTTTCCAGTGTGGCGTTCTTGTCCATTTGCAGGCTATCCGACTGTACCACGCCCACATCAAAGGTGCGCGGGCGGTGGATAAAATCCCCGCGAATGTAGGAAGCGAGCAACCACTGGGGCGCACTGGTGACTAAAATGGGTAAAATGTCGGCATTCAGTTGTAAAATGCGATCGGCCACGGAGGCGGCACGCACGGCATGACCGAAGCCATGATTGGTGACAGCAATATAAACAGCAGGTCTCATTTCAATGAACAATGAACAATGAGCAATGAACAATACATCGATCTGAAAGTTGCAAGTTGAAATGGGGACTATTTTTTCTCACTTTTACTCCCTTACTTCTCGATTGTTTCAATTACAAGGATAAACAACCATGCAGTCAATAGGAACAAAAATCGGTATCGGGGCGATCGCCCTTTTGTGTTTGGGGGCGGGTACGGTAGCCATTGCCCGTACTGAACGCACTCCCAACGCGATCGTCCAAAACCTCAACCGCCCCGTCCTGCAACTCGGCGATCGCCGCGAAGAGGTCTCGCAAGTCCAGGCACTCCTCCAACTATTAGGATTCTACACCGGCCCGGTCAACGGTAACTTCGATCGCGCCACCGCCGATGCTGTCTCCGATTTCCAACGGGCGGCGGGACTGCCCCCTAGCGGTATGGTCGATGGCCCCACCTGGAACCGCTTGCTACCGGATCCCACTGCGTCCCCAACCCCGGAAACCCCGGTTTGCGAATGTCCCCCGGTGTCCTGTCCTCGCCCCACCTGTCCGCCCCCCAGGGTTGTCACCTCCGGTACCAGTGGCGGCGATTTTCCCATTTTGCGGCGGGGAAGCCAGGGATCGGCGGTTCGCGGCGTACA
>CAKZKB010000474.1 GCA_937121005.1 uncultured cyanobacterium
TGCCCTGAAGCATCGGGGCGTTGGTTCCTCAATCCCTCGCAACTTAACCGCCTCACTGGGGCTGAGTACAATGCGGCTAAGGGCTTTATGGCTTCCCACGAGACGCTGGTGAATGAAATCAATACGGCAGCGATGGAGGGGTTTAACGGGAGCGATCGCGCTCTCAATCGCAAGGGTTACACGATCTCTGAGGCGATTCCCGAACCCACTATCGATTTTCTTCTCGATGATGCTGAGTTTTGGACGAGCGCTCTCTATACTCGGGCTTCGTCGGGTAAGTGGAACTCTCCCATTCCTTTGAAAGATGGCGGTCAGGCTTTGATACAGAGCGATCGTACCTCTGTTTGGGACAAGGATGGGGAACTCACTTTTGAGGCTAAGTTGACGATGAACGACAAGGGCAATTATTCGACTTGGTCAATGACGGCAATCTAAATTCTGAACTCTGAATTCGATAGCGTTGGCTTTCTCAGCAATCTGGATCCATCACCGTTCTGTTGTCAATAAGCCACTCTTATTTCTGTTGCGTTTGGTTAATATCCTGGGGGAGGGGTGGCAAGCAAGGCTAGAACGCTGACTGTACAAGGAGTGCAGCCCTTTTTCCTTGCCGATAATGGACTCGTTTCTGGGGGAACAAAGCCATAAGCTGCTGTGCAACATCGGCAAAGGTTTCGAGTTTTTTTATCATATCTCCTGCAATCGCACAACTGGCCTAGCTTTCAGCCCCACTTGTCACCCCCGCAGGTTAATATCGCCACATTTGGACAGGGACAATCGCCTGAAACTCTCTCCCTGTAAAGCTTTCGTTTGTTACGCAATGTGACGTAAATGTATAGACTAAAATCAATCGGGCTTGACAATTTTCCTCAATTCGGCTTTAATCTATAATATCAAGTTTCGGAAATTGCCATCTATGTTACGGACTCCAAACCTTGTTCGCGATCGCGCAAGCGAAAATTGTCTGTTTCACGGCAGCGACTTTTCGAGGGGGCGGTTTCAGGTTAATTCTCCTCATGTTGCCCACGAAACTATTGATGGAGAGACGATCGCCATTGACTTAGAGACGGGAAATTATTATAGCTTAGAAAATGTCGCCTCAGACATTTGGTTGGCAGTTGCGGCCCAACTATCTTTCTCGCAGATCGTTGACGAACTTGAAACACGATACGATGGCAATCGAAAAGAGATCGAGGAAAAAACAATTCAATTTGTCAAACAACTGCAACAGGAAAATTTAATTGTTGTCACTTATAAGAGCAAAGCGGATGGAGATTTATCCTTGCTGTCGCCAATTTTACCATCCAAGTCGGCTTTTGAATCTCCGCGTTTGAATAAGTACGACGATATGCAAGATTTGCTCCTTCTCGATCCCATTCATGAAGTACAAGAAGAGAGAGGCTGGCCAAATCTTAAAACTGAATCTTAAAACTGAATCTTAAAACTGAATTGTAGTTAGCGGTAGCATCTTATGACGACGATCGACGACGAACTAGAGCGCGATCGCCTCAATTTCTTCGAGCAGCTTCTAGACGTATTTTACCAAGCTGAGAAAGCCGTAGGAGGAATCGATGGCTTCTATAACATTGCGGGTTATCCCGTTCGCCTGCGTTTTGCTGGAGAGGCTTTTATCCCTTTCCTCACCCCTGGGTTAGTTCATCTGAAGGCCGAACCCCAAACGGGTGTCCAATTAACTGTTTTTTTGTGGGACAAACTTTCTACAAAAGTGAGACTTCCGCTATTAATTGATAGTTTTCTAATGTCAATAAAAATAGGATGGTCGAACGTTATCGATACGCGAGGAGAACTGATTGGATTTAATAGCGATCGCTGGCGAATGACATTCGTTCCCGGATCGAAAATTCTCACCCTATTTGACAGACAGAGAAATTTAGCCATTTATTACCGAGAAGATACAAGCGATATCCCTTATAACGAACGCAGCGCCCCTTTACGCAGCCTATTTTACTGGTGGTTAGCCGATCGCGATCGCCAGTTAGTTCATGCAGCAGCAGTTGGTAAAGCCTCGGGAGGAGTGCTATTGGCAGGTAAAGGTGGATCGGGAAAATCGACATCTGCACTCGCCTGTTTGCACTCGGAACTTAATTTTCTCAGCGACGACTACTGTGTTATTTCCACAAACAAAAAACCTCACGCCTACAGTCTCTACAATACAGCCAAGTTAGAAGGCGAAGCCGATCTCCAACGGTTCCCACATTTAGTCGATCGCGTTAGCAATCGCGAGTCACTCAGTTTTGAAAAGGCGATTCTTTTTATAGACAACCCCATTGTTCAATTCCCGATCGAAGCAATTCTTGTCCCGAAAGTCTCTGGAAATAAAGATACGATCCTCTACCCGATCGCACCGGGAAGAGCGTTGTTTGCTCTCGCACCGACTACTTTGTTTCAGTTACCGCGATCGGGAAACAAGGCATTACAAATTATGTCGTCTCTGGTTCGCCAGCGACCGTGCTATACTTTAGAAGTGGGAACGGACTTACAGCAAATCCCTGAAGTCATCGATCGCTTGCTCGATCGCTTGTAAAATTTTGTAAAACTGTTCTATTTGTCTTAAAACCATGACAGACAACGCGATTACCCAACAACAACTTGACGAGTTAAACTGGTTCCACGAGTTTGACTTTGCCAATGGATTAAAGGCGCGATCGCGAAATGAAGCGGCAAATCGACCCTTTTTTCAGGTTCATCGCAGTTTTATTAAAAACTGTTTAGAAAAGATTGATTTTAACGGAAAAACAGTGATAGAAGTTGGCTGTTGGGATGGATATTTCAGCTTTTTGGCAGAAGAATTGGGTGCAAAAAGCGTTATAGCAACGGATGATTATTCTCAAAATTATGGCAGTTCCAAAGCCTTCAAAATTGCCAAGCAACTCAAAAAATCGAAAGTGAATCTACAGGCGAATACCTCGGTTTATGATTTAAGCCATAAAATTCAAGGGAAGTTTGACATCATCCTATTTTTAGGTGTTTACTATCACTTACATTCGCCTTACTCTGCTGTAGCTCAACTTCGTTCTTTATGCCATCCAAATAGCCTTGTGGTTGTTGAGGGAGACTGCTTGCAAGATGAGGAAAATGCTAGTGCAAAATTGACTCTAGACGATCCTCACGTTAGCAAGTTTATTCCCACTACTAAGTTGTTAAAAGATATGTTACATTCTTGTTATTTTAAAGTTGAAGCTATGGCATTTTTAAGCAATTTCGATGTTTCTGATGCGATCGCCTCTGTGAAACGAGACGCACTGTTTGAAAAATTGAGAACATCTGTCGATCGCAAAAAACAATATTCCCAGCAGACAACAGAAAAACTCCATAAGGAAAACCACGATCGCGTTTTGATTGTTGCCAAACCCTTTTGGGGAGAAAATCAATACCATTGCTATCGACCTCCATTTGGTTTAGATCGATACGACACGCGAACTAAATATTGAAATCGCTTTTGTCTTCAATGCAATGGAGCATTTGCTTAGCTTCTTTAAAGTTTGGCTCCAATTCGATAACCTTTCGTAGTGCTTTTTTTGCCCAAGGAAAAGCGCCGATCTTGACAGTAGAACGGGCTAAATACCAATAGACTCGCCAATGGGAAAGACCTAATTTTATTGCTTGTTGGAACTCAAAAATTGCTTTGGTATTTTGACCTCGATACTGTAGGATTAAGCCCGACCACAATCGTAAGTAAGGATCGCTTTTATACGCATTTCGATAGTGAAGTAGTCCCCCTCCACTATCCGATCCGGCTTCTGGAAGTGCCGCAATGCGATTTTCAACGGTCAACATTTCTTCTATGTTTGTTAACTCCATGCTGGTGATAAAATCTCGTCCTGCTTCTCCAATAGAATGACAAAAGAGTTCCGCACCGGATAAGGGAGTGGAGTGTGGAAATAAAGCGCCTCGCGATCGCTTGGGAAATTTTAGGAGGCGATCGTAAAGTTGATTGAATTGCTTGGCTGTATTCTCCGCACCAAACCGATCCCTAGCATATTTTTTGCAATTTTCGCTCAATCGTTGTCGTTCTTGGGGATAATTGTATAAATACTCGATCGCCTCTTTGTACTCTCCTTCGTTATTGACAATTAAGCCGGTTTCGTTATCAATAACTGTTTTTTGCGCTCCCCCATAAGCAAAAATCACCGGAGGAACCCCAGCATACATGGCTTCTTGCAACACTAACTCGGCGGTTGAGTAGTTGTTTTCGCAAAGCGGGTATCCGAATACGTCCAAAATTTCAAAAAAGGAGCGGATATCTTCGACAAATGTTTGAATTTGAAAGCGGTTGCAAATACCGATACCGAGTTTGGCAGCTTGTCGTTCTATAATTTTGTGCGCTCTTCCCGTTCCCACAACAATAAATTTTACATCTGGAATATCGATGCTCGAACTCATAGATATGTAGTTGGGGTGCATTTTAGCAAAGTCAACTGTTCCCAAATATCCGATATTAAATGTAGAGTGACTTTTAGGTAGGATTCCCACGAGGCGATCGTAATCTGCACCGCTATAGATATTTGTTGTTTTTAGCTGGCGGATGCCATCTGGAAGGGTTTGAAAGACAGGGAGTTCGTAGGAATAAGCACTAGAGGTAACGACGAAATCTGCATAGTCAATTAAATCTCGTGTAATAATTTGTGGAAGAGAATCACCTGCTGTATGGATCCATAGTAACAAACGACAAGATGGAAGATCGGACTGAAATAACTGATACAACTCGGGATTGTTCCAAAAATGAACGTGAACGATATCAGATTGGGTCATTCGCTCGTCGAGTTCCCTGCGACTAGGAGCGCTAACAACCTCAATTTCAGCTTGTCGAGCTAACGCGATCGCTTCTATTTGTGCGGGAACGAGGGAAACAATTTGATGTTGCCAATTTCCGAGGCGAGCCGAGTATTTTGCCAGAGCGAGCATGGCGCGATCGGCTCCAGCACGGCAAAAATGTTGGATGATGTGAACGATCTTTCCCATAACCGACTGGTTGACTGATATCTCTATTGTATCAGGCGATCGAGCGATACAGACAGAAGTTAAAAAATCACAATTTTTGTTGTATCGTCAAATGATGAAATGCTTTCAGATGAATATCGTTCTTGCCAGCGACAGTAGAGTTTTTCAAGAAGCTCTCCCATGCGAGCGCTGTAGGTACGACGATCGAGAAAAGCTGCATTGGGAAGTTGTTGTTGGATCTGCTGGCAATATTGCAGGCGGCGATCGCGATCGCATCCTAACAGTTGTGATAAACGAACGTAATTATGTTCGCTATTAGCAATAAAGTCGCTAATCTCCAACTCTCGTAGTAGCGCACCTCCCGATCTCGATGGCAATGTTTCTCCTTCTAAAGTCACAACGGGTAAGCCAAAAGATAATGCTTTGGCAACTGGATACGGATCGGAATACGGATAGGTATCTAAATAAATATCGGCTATTTTTAGATAGGCAATTGCCTCGTAGAGCGATCGCGGAGAATTGGGTAATAACAGCCGACTGCGATCTAAACCATACTCCTCGAATGTTGTCTCCATGGATTCAACAAACATCTGAAACGGTAAAAATTGTTGCCACCCTTGCCAATCGAGAGGTTGCAATATTAAGATAGAGTCAGAGACTGACGCGAGGATCTTTGCCCAAGTTTGTTTAATTGCGGGAGTAATATAATGCCAGTTTGTCGCGCAAATGAAGATCGTTGCGCTCGGCTCGATATTTAGTCGATCGCGATCGATAGAAATAGTATTGTAAGCAAAAAAGCGATCGTTGAAACAGTAACCCGATCCGGGAATCGTTTCTAGTTTTTGAATCTCATTTTTTGAGGTATGAGTTGCCACCAAGCTGCCTCGAATGTAGGCATCAATCGTATCAATTTCTGGCGAAATGGGAGAGGAAGCCGTCGCCACTTGTAAGGGAGCGAGTCGATGGTGTGCTAGAGTAACAGGTACGGTCGTTCTTGCTGTTAAATCGCCGCCAAATAAGAGGATATCTAGTCGATCGTCTCGAATCAATTTTACTCGATCGCTTAAGTCAGCATAAGCCGATTGTTCGCAACAAGGCAAGTCAACTAGACGATCGACAAAGTTTTGACAGTAGTCATAAAAGACGCTATTTTTCTCAACTTGAAAGCGATAGACAATGACTTGAAAGCGATCGCGATCGAGATATTCAATAGCTGACGCGATCGCGGACATTTTAGCTGGAGACAGAGGAATATCTAAAAGAACACCCAGTCGAATTTTGTCGATGGTTTGAGTAACGACATCGCATTTGAACTGGAGAGAATGTCCGAGATTGTGCAGGGCAAATTTAATGATTTTATGTCGTTGTTGGCAAGCAAGTCGAACGCTATCTACACTCAATTTGAACGTAGAAAAATTGATATGCGTTGTCCAAAGATGTGCGATTTCTTTCGTTACATCTTGAATTGGGAACTGTTGAATGGCGAGATCGATCTCCCGAGTTCGCGATCGCAAGTGACTATTAAATGTTTCTAACTCTTGCAGATTGCGGAAAATTTTGCGAGAGTCGATCGTAAAAAGGAAAAAACAGTTGAGAAGATATACAGGAATTGGAACGCAGTGATAGTTTTTCCACTGATATCCAGGAGCGTATAGCATTGCTGCCAGTCGATATTGAATCGAGCGATCGTCTTCCAGACAATGCTCGATTTTAGTCGCCAACTCTCGCACAAAAGGAACTTCTTCCCCAACCGGATCTAGAAAGAAAATGCTCTCGTGTAAAAGTTGGAAGTGAACCCTTCCTAAATTGCTCTGACACGCAGATTCTATTTGAGAAACAGGCAACGATAGCCATTTGCGAGCGACTTCCATCCGTAAAGAACGTAAAGTCTGTCGCTCTAAATTGGCAACTAAATTCTTGCTATTAGAATCGACTACGGGAACAAATTCCGTCGGATCGTATATCCACAGCGTTCGATCGATCTCGTCAACTCCATCGGTAACAATGCGACCGATCGCTTCGATTTCTTCAACATCTTTTGCCGTCAACTCAACCTCGATCGCCTGGGCATTTTCTGCCATCTGCTCACTATTTCGCGCTCCAACAATGGCACTCACTCCAAAATGAAAAATAACCCACGCTAGGGAAAGTTGCGCTAAGCTACACCCTTTGCGATCGGCAATAGGGCGGAGCCGATCGACTGCTTTTTGAACGCGATCGTAGTTATCTCGATCGGCAAATAATTTATTTTTAGCACGAAAGCTATCCTGATGAAAACGACGACGATTGTCAAATCTTCCCGTTAGTAGTCCTTGTGCTAGAGGGGAATAAGCAAGGATAGAAATATTATTTTCCAGGCAATAAGGAATTAGATCGGCTTCGATTTGTCGCCAAAACAAAGAATAAGGCGGTTGTACGCTATCAATGCGTCCGTATTTTCTCGCTTCGTGAAGTTGGGAAACTGAGAAATTGGATACACCAATAGCGCGAATTTTGCCTTGATTTTTGAGTTGGTTCAACGCAGCCATTGTTTCTGAAATAGGAACTATTGCACTGTTAAACGTTCCCGACGGCCAGTGGATTTGATACAAATCAATGTAGTCTGTTTTCAACCGTTTTAGAGATTCTTCACAAGAGAAAATAACTCGATCGTAATTTAAATCGCAGACAAAAACTTTAGTGGCATATACAACGCGATCGCGAACATTTGAAAGCGCTTTTGCAACAATTTTTTCAGAATGTCCGTTACCATAAAGTGCAGCAGTATCAATGGTGGTAATCCCCCGATCGTAAGCAGTGCGAATTGCCTTTACCATATCAGAATCTTCAATACCTACCCACCCCACTCGACTGGCTTGTGCGGTTCCCATAATAATAGGAGTGATGCGAATTTCCGATGCACCGAGCCCTCTTGTCTCCATGTCGTTGCTTCTGTTAAACTGTTAGTGGTTAAATTGACGGTAGCAAACGACTGACCTCTTGGGTATGTGCCAGCCGATCTCAGTCAGCGTTATTATACCCGTTTATAACGGCGATCGCTATCTCGCTGAAACCATCGACAGCGTACTGGCTCAAAGCGTACCCGCGTTTGAAGTTCTTGTCATTGATGATGGATCGAGCGATCGCACGGCTGAGGTTGTCAAACGCTACCGATCTGTCCGATACTACCATCAAACCAATCGCGGTGCGGCGGCGGCTCGCAACTGGGGAGCGGATCTCGCTCGAGGTAACGTTCTCGCCTTTCTCGATGCAGACGATCTGTGGACTGCTAACAAATTAGAATTGCAGACGATTGTACTGGCAAAAAATTCTCACGTCGATATGGTTTTAGGAAAAGTTAAAGAATTTTATAGTTCGGATATGCCTGACGAGCTTAAAAAGCAGTTTCGCTATCGCGATCGAGCGCTTTTGGGATACAATCCGAGTACCCTACTGGTTCGGAGCAGGTCTTTTTTTCGGGTGGGAAAATTTGAAACAAGTTTGCAAATCGCAGAGTGTGTCGAATGGTACTTAAGAGCCAAGCAAATGAATCTACAAACGGTTATGTTATCTGAAATTGTCACCTGGCGGCGATTGCATGGCGGCAACCAGACTATCGTCAAGCGAGCGTCCAAACACGAATATGCTAAAATTATTAAGCAGTTTCTCGATCGCCAACGTGCTATGGAGGATCGTAAATGAACGTTTCTCTTCGTCAAGGTGACTGCTGGCCCGATCGCGAGCAAGAATGGCTTCTTAAAGCAGCCTTATTGAGCGATCGCGAGGCTTTATGGGCATGGGAACGATGGAGTACGTCTGTCGATATTGACGATACGGATGCGGGTTCCTATCGATTGCTTCCCTTACTCTATCGCAACCTCAAAAAGCAGGGTGTCGAGCATCCGATGATGGCTCGACTCAAAGGTATTTATCGTAAAACTTGGTGCGAAAATCAGCTTTTATTTTATCGGATATCGGCGCTGTTAGCTCAATTTAACCGGATAGGAATTCCGACTCTCGTTCTCAAAGGAGTTCCCTTAGTTTTACTTTACTATCAAGACTACGGTTTGCGTCCCATGAGTGATATTGACGTACTTATTCCTCCCGATAAATTGCCAACCGCTATGGCAGCTTTACAACAAGGGGGATGGAAACCCGCCGTAGAAATTCCATCAGTACAACGATTGCTCGACAGCAAACATTTTCACTCCCTCGGATTCCACAACCAACGCGGAGAAGAGTTCGATTTGCACTGGTATTCTCTGTTTGATAGTTGCAACCATCACGCCGACAAACTGTTCTGGCAAAACTCAATTGCGATTGAGGTTTCGAGAATACCGACGCGAGCTTTAGATGCAACCGACGAACTGTTTTATACCTGCGTTCATGGTGTCAGGTGGAACGTTATCCCGCCGTTCCGATGGGTTGCTGATGCGGCGACGATCGCTCGATCGTCGAACTTTTCTATTGACTGGAAGCGAATTTTAGACGCAGCTATAGAGCGTCATTTAGTTTTGCACATGCGCGATACACTCGATTATTTAAAAGACTTACTCAACATTCCCGTTCCCCATAGCATATTGACTTCCTTGCTCTCGGTTCCAGTCTCTAAACGAGAACAAATGGAATATATGGCAAAAACCAAAAAACTTCCAGACCGATCGTCAGAAAATCAGTTTTTAACTGCCAGCTTAACCTTATCCGAGCTCCGTTCTTTGCGAATGAAAATTGCTCGAAAATGGTTGAATTTATCTGTCTCCCAACTTGAATCTGCTTGTAAAAGTGACTGGGGAGAGCTTCATTTTCAATTCTTAAACGAAAATATTTTCTTCCTCACTCCTATTGGTGAAGAAGTCGATACTCCTATTGGTGAAGAAGTCGATTTTGTGCGAGAGTTGGCTATCAAAATTGAACGTTTTCTAACCGACGATCGAGCCATTTTATATCGTCTTGCCGCAATGCTGTACGCTCCCGCTTACCGATGGAAAAATTATCATGTCGTTCCCGTTCCCTTATACCTTCTCAATTGTTTTATCGTTTTTGAAACTCAGTCTCGTCAGGTTTTTAAAACTTCAGACGATCTCGATGGATTCATTGAATATCGGCGATCGCGAACTCAAGATTTCTATCGCATGGTTCGAGAACTGCCTACACAAAATATTGTTAAAGAGATGGCTCACTTGTTCGCAATCGCTGCTGATTTCTCAATTCTAAAGTTGAGCCAAGAGAACCTGCAAGCTACTTACCAGCAAAGATCGGAAATTGTAAAATTTGCATTAACGAACTTGGGTCACTCACTAGAGTTCGACTTTGATTTAAATTCTCCCAGACATCAGAAAATTCGCTTAGGTATCCTTTTAGAGTTAGATAATACGATCCGAGTGGCAGAACTATCGATGCTAATGGCGACGATCGAATCCCTCGATCGCCAACGCTTTGAGATTTTTCTTTACAGTTTTGGCTTTATCGAAAGTGATTTCGATCGCTACTGTCAAAATTTTGTCGATCGTCTCATTTCCTTACCTCGTCTTGGTTACTCAGTCTACGCTAACCTCTACGAACAATCTCGATCGATCCGAGACGATCGCTTAGATATTTTATTGTTTGCTAGCGACTTGACAGCCAAAACAACAGCAGCAACAGCTTTAGCCTACCATCGACTTGCCCCAGTTCAAGTTGCTTCTGTGGTATCTTCAGTTCCACCAAAGATTGATACTATTGATTTCTACATTCAAGGAGACTTAACAGTTGCCGATTCTGAGTCCAAACATAGCGATCGACTGGCAACAATTGCCGGATCGGGATACTACTTTAATAGCGAACTTTTCGGCTACCCCTCCATGTCGATCCATCGCCATCAACTGGGTATCGATGTCAATGCAGTTGTTTTTACCTGTGGTACAAACTGGGATGATATCACTCCTGGAACCCAACGGATGTGGACAAAAATCATTGCCAGTGTCCCTAACTCTATTTTAATGTTGCAATCTTTACAACAGGAAACACAACCGCAATCGCTTCCTGCACGAATGTTTTCCGAGTCAATGAATTTCCTCTTTGACGAATATCATTTAGATCGGAAACGCTTGATTTTTCCTCAATCATCTCAATCTCGTTCTATAGCCATCTCCTCCCTAAAAATAGCCGATATTTATTTAGATACTTATCCCGTTTCGGATGCTTATTCAGTTGCGAGCGCTCTATTCCTGGGTTTACCTGTTGTCACTTTGACGGGAGATGTTTCTCGATCGCGATCGGGATCTGCATTGCTTCAAGAATTAGGAATTACCGATGGAATTTCTGGCAGTGAGAGCGATTATATTAACATAGCAACCCTTTTAGCCAGAAATTGGGATCTGCGTCAAAAATACTGTCAATCGATCCAAGAGAGAATACTAAAAGCTCCATTTCTAGATCGTCGTGCCTACGGGAGAAAAATAGGAGATCTGCTGGAGCATCTTTATCTTAGCGATCGACAGCAGCATTTATTTTCAGTGGTTGAAAGCACGATGGATCCCACGAAGGTCGTTATCTTTTAACCCACACCTCAGAAGGCGGCTGATTTCCTTGAGGAACGCTCAGCCGACATCGATCGACACCACGCCGAGCTCGAGATCTCCGACACGATGAATCACTCTCACGGCCATGCTGGCCATCACATCAAGGATTTCGTTTCTTGGTAATCGCTTCTCCTTACAAGTCTATCCCCTTACATTTTAATCTCTAAAGTGTATAGGGAAGGGGACGGGCTTTAACGATCGTCTTTAATCTCCGGTAAGTTACGCGACTTACCGATGATTAGGAAGCGGTGGGGACAACATGGCCCTTAATCCCCTATAAACCACATGGTTTACCGAGGATTAAGGGCACTGGATCCATGTTGGCACTATATTCAACATCAGCGCTACTGTTTTTTCTATTAAGAAATAACTCTTTTTCTCTTATTGATTTGTATTGTCTTTCCCTTTGTTCTTTGTCTGAATCTTTCGTTACAATTGCCGACTTTTCATGTCATCGCGATGTCGATCGCCAACCGCCATCCTCGGACGTAAATATTCAATTGTTCCAGTCCCCGCCACAGCACTTTAACGCCGGGGAAACCGTCGATCTTTCGCCCTAGAAAGCCGCCGAGTTTGGCGATGGCATTCACACACTGTTCTACTGTTGGTGCGCCTTTCGGCTCTTCGGAACTGTTGTGAGTCAGGCTGTACAACACTTGCCATTGTTCGGCGGTTACGATGTCGCCGCCGTCGTCGTTGGGATGACATCGAGCCTGATACGTCAGCCATAGCAGCCGCCACGCCACGATGTCGTAGGTGGCTAGGGCGCGTTCGATGCGATCGAGACTTTCTAGTTGTAACTTTTCAATCTGACAGCCACTTTTTAGGGTGTAATGATATCGTTCGACTAGCCATCGGTAGCTGTACCATTCTAGGTACTGGCGGGCATCTTCAAAGGTTTCAACGGGTAAGGTTGTCAGCAGCAGCCAACGCACGGGCTTCTTGTTGAACGGTGGGTTTTCCTCTTCTGCTAAGATGACGTTAATGGAGATCGGTTCTAGGTTTTTACCGTAGGGTGGTTGTATCTCAAGTTGAGCGTATCGCACGGTTATGGTGGCTTTCCGAGGCTTGCGGCGCGGTGTTCGCTTTAATTCTAGAGTTATTTTACCGCAGGGTTTGACTTGCCCGATCGCTTGGCTGATGGTCAAGATCTCATCGTGACTTTCTTGAGTTTTCACAACCCGTTCGTGATAGGCGCGGATGAGCAGTTCGGCTCCAGGGCGACGTGGTTGGGCAAATAGTTCGTAGATGTCGGCTTCGCGATCGGCGACGGTGACAACTCGAATGTTTTCGGGGACGAGTTCTTCGACGATCTTCTGAGTTTCGAGCCAACGGTAACTTTCCTTTTCTTGGATCGATCGTTGGGGATCGGGTTCGCGTGTTTTAACGGCGGGGCGAGCCCATGTTTTCTGTGCTAACACGCCTAAAGGAACGCCATCGGTTGTCACGCACAAACTTGTATGTACTTTCATTCCTTTAGCTTTGGGCTTGTCCAGATAACCCATGTTGCGTTTCTTGCGATGTTTACTGAAATCGAGATCGGTGGTATCCTGAACGGAAAGGACGGTTTCGCATTCTTTAACCCGCTCGATCGTGCTGGCTGTGTGAGCAGCGAGAATGTCTCGTGCTTTGACTCTGGGATTTTTCCAAAAGTCATAAATCCCTCGCATTTCGGCTTCGGTTTTGCATAGTTGCGGGATACTTTTACCGGGCGCTGCGGACAATGTTTCTACAATTTTAACCAGTCTTTTATTTCTGGCTTTATGCCCCAAGTTGGCCAGTTTCAATTCTTTTTCTACCCAAGTCATGTTGCACCCCTTTTATGTTAGTTGACGCTTTGTGAATTGAGATCGCCGGCCGGGGTGTCGTTACCAATCGTCGCACCGACACCAGCAGCACCGTCGCCGTCGTCCAGGCCGGCGATCGAGTCCTCTTTTATAGTACGGCCGCCCTCCCACGCTTCCATTTTCTCTACCTTTTCTTCCACTTTCGGCATTTACATCCCTATCTTCAGCCCCGATTGTGGCAATATTTACCTTCAACTATTTTGGGTTTCACTCAACTCAACAAATTCTGTTTTAGTTCCTTTTTAAATGGACAACCGGGCCTAAGAGTATTTTTATTTGTTTGTAACTATTTATGGAGATGGCATAACGATCGCGCAAGATAACATAGAGAGACTTCGATACAAAGAATAGTCTAGAATTGATTCCTCTACGGATTTTTATATCAATTTAGGCTCGATCGCGTCTCAAACAGCTTTTTGGAGTCTACGCTGACGCTTACTTAGATAGAACAAAATGCCCGAAACACATACTGGACAGGTGCTTAGACATTTTTTTGCAAAATACTGACTTTTCTGAATGGTTACATTTCTTCCAGGGCATGGCGATCGCAAATGAGAGTAGATTTTGTCCAGAACTAGCTTTGAGCGCTCGACCGGCAGACACGATCGCTACTTCCCCTTACAAGTTAAGGACACTTACAGAACAACTGTATTCAGCAAGAGATCTATTCTCCATATTTTAACTTCTCGGTTCTGCCGTTTATTCAATCTTCAATTTCCACTTTTTCGATCTCCATTATTTGTAATGTTTTTATTTTAAATTCTCAATTGTAAATGAGACCCGCTTTTCTCTACTTTCTCTACTTTCTTTGCTTTGGTTTTCTCGGTCATTTTTTACTAATTTTCTTTCAATCTTTAGTTCTAAATCGGTCTCGGAGATAGCAAATTTTGTCTGTTCTTTCGCTTCGATCGTTGGCATATTTCTCAACTTTCGCACTTTTGTTTGCTGTACAAAATTGGGTCAGGAGTTGGCTTTCTCGGCAATCTGGATCCATCACCAGTTCGTTCTCAATAAGCCACTCTTATTTCTGTTGCTTTCTGTTAATTTCGGCACACTTTTACAGGGACAATTGCTTGAAACCCTCTCCCTGTAAGGCTTTCGTTTGTTACGATTTTTATCGTCAATGTATAGATCAAAAAATATTAACTTTTCTAAGGAAACCAATGCTTGATAAAATTCATTTTCACCAAAATCCATCAAGCTACTTTCTAGTACATTTGTTAATGGCAAAATTCCAACATCACAAGATGTTTGCCCCATCGCAAAAAGTAGTCCCGGAGTTAAATGACTTTTGTTTTTTATCTCACCTTTAAGAAAATCTAGAACTTCTTTTATAGTGTTTTCATCAAGATCTAAATCGATTAGCTTTTGATGAACTAAAGACTCGTAGCGGCTTATTTTTGCCTCTTTTGATAAATGCCATGCGTGCATTTCTAACACAAAAGAAAGGTCGGTTACAGCATTGTCTCCAACTTGGTCTTTATTAAATTTGATTCGATCGAACAATTCGTTGATGATAGGAAGCATCAAGCAGTTCCTCCTTATTGTTTGAGTTGGTCGTTGTCTTCTTCTTCAAAGACAAGTAATACGAGACGAGACATAACACGTATATATGTGTTCGTTAAAAAAATATGGGATATAGGTATTTCTGAAAGCATTTTTTTCGCTATTTCATTCATCAATTCATTATTCAAAATGATATCTTTTTTTTCAGAGTGACTCAGACTATCTTCAAAAAAAAGTATTCTTTCTAATGAAATTAATGCCTGATTAAAATTGTCTAGATCGAAGTTCCTAATACTGCTTTTAAGAGATTTTACTAACGGCAATAAACCACTTCGAGCAGAAGCGTATCCGATCGCAGATACCAAACTTCCTGAATCTTTATTCTTTTCTTCTATTTTCTCTTGAAGACAAGTTGTAATTTCAAATATATCTGCTTCATTTAAAGAAAGCTCAATCAGATCTGAGGAAAGCAAGTCTTCATAATTGTCGAATCTTTCATTCCTAGATAACTTCCAAGAATGCATCTCTAAAATTAATCCTATATCGGTAATAGCATTGCGACGAGAAATTTCGTCGCAAGATTGAATTTGCTCCATTAGCTCTGCAATTTTTGCATTCATGTCTTTTTTACTTTGCTTTTACAAGAGAACTCATTGATAATGACCAGATATTAAGTTGACAAGGATCGGAACCTAAGATTAAGTCCTCAGAACCTAAGATTGAGTCCTCGGAGGTTCTCCGCGTCAACCCTATACTCGCCCCTTGTTTTTTGGGTTCCATCCCTGTCCCATTGGGAAGTTCCTACTTGCCATAGTGGACGAGATTCAGGCGGGGATGCTTTTACCGCTTTGCTTACCTCCACAATAGCTCGCCTAGTATTTCTGTCTTGACTAGAAGCATTATACCAAGGTTGTGTCTTTCGACTTTTCCATAGGTTTTCTAGTCCTTTAAACACTTGAGCTTTTGAAACTCCAACTTCAGGTGGAGCAAATATGGGAATCCCAAGAGTATCTTGAGTTCTGTATTGTAGTTGAACTCTAAACTGATTGGCATTTCTCGGGTCTTCAAGAACTTTTTTTCGTTGTTCGGGATCGCTCGGAAGTTGCCTAAATTTCTGAGATCCATCCCTTTTATCTATTACCTCTAGTAATGCTACTGCGCCAACAGATAGCGCGGCAAATCCAGCAGCTACGCGAGCAGCTTTAATGTAGTTAGATGCGACGGTTGTTGATGGGTAGGCTTTGACCGCTAAATTGCTGAGATTAAGGCGTACAGCAGTTAGTTCGTTTATTTGGAACAAACCTGTTGGATCTATGCTATTGACTGGGTTAGCATGGGTGTAAATATATTTATGAAGAGAGAGCGGTTCTAAAATATCGCCAGAGTAAGTATCCCGGCGAGTAAACCGGCCCACTTCAGCATCGTAGAACCGTTGGCGTAAATAATATTGGTCTAACTCACTATCAAACTGTTCTCCAGCAAACAAGAAATCATTGTCAATGCTACCCGTTGATGCAATGAGATCGCCAAACGCCTCATAAGTATAGGTCGCAACCACATCCCCATTAGTATCAGTTAAGACACGGGTACTACCCAAACCATCAACCAAATAGATGGAAACTTCGTCATCTTGTTCGACGGAAATGAGATCTAGTCCGTGAACGTAGCGAACCTTGAGGTTGTCATCTTCATACTCTTCGAGAACTTGGTCGTAGGGACGGTTGCTATCCAGTAAATATGTCGTTTTTGTCCCGTTTACCGTCGAACTGACGCGAATATTGTTGTCATTGTATTCGTAAGTAACAACATCGCCATCAGCAGTGGTAGAGGAGACCAGACGATCGCGATCGTCCCAAACATAAATCGTCTGTTCCCCTCCACGAGTCCGAGAGATCGTATTACCATTATCATCGTATTCGTAAGTCGTGACAACGCCATCAACCGTCTCGCTTAAAAGGCGATCGTTGTCATCGTAAACGTAAGTAGTTGTCCCGTCGATCGAGTCTTCACGACGGAGACGATTCCCCACATCATCGTATTCATAAGTTATCACTCGACCGTCATTCGGATCCCCAGGATCGGTAATTTTCTCCTCAACCAACCGATACAAATCGTCATATTCGTATTCGACTTTACGTCCATCTGCTTCAGTTACAGAGGTACGATTACCTGCATCATCCAACTCGTAATCGTAACTGGCGACAACACTACCATCTAACGATTGCTCCAACAACTCCAGACGATTCAACTCATCGTAATCGCGAGATTCCACCACCCCATTCGGCAAAACCGTCTCGATGAGATTGTTAACCCCATCGTATTGATATGTCGTCACTCCTTGAGACGAATCCGCTACCGTTTCCAAGCGGTTCCGTTCGTCAAAACTGTAACTCGTCAACCCACCTGGTGTCTCCACTCCAGTACGATTACTCGCCATATCGTACTCGTATTCAATGGTAAACCCATCACCAGTATAAGGGCCATTGGGATCCGTGCGACCGACAAGGCGATCGCGCACATCATAAGCATAACTCGTCACCCCACGCACGTCTGTCACGCTCTCCATTTGACCCGTAAGAGTATAAGTATAACTCACATCCGGGTCGTTGGGTAGATCGATTTCCACCAACCGATTGCGAGGATCGTAAGTGTAGGTTGTCACCTCACCATTGAAATCGGTTTCGCTGATGACATTCCCCACACCATCATAAACCATCGTAGAACGCTGACCCAAGGGCAACATCACCGCCGTCCGGCGACCTGACAGATCGTACTCAAACGTCGTCCGGCGATCGTTCGCATCCTCTTGGAAAAGTTGCCGTCCTAACTCATCGTAACCGTATTCGGTGCGAATTTCTCGACCATCGAGGAACTGCACCACATCCGTCAACCGACCCAGTTTATCGTACTCGTATTGGGTGCGGTTTTCTAGAGGATCGATCGCTGCTACTCGCCGTCCCAATTCGTCATAAACAGTCTTCGTAGAAGTCTCATCTGGGAACAGGGTTTCCTTCAAACGACCTAACTTGTCGTAAACAAAAGTAGTCGTATAATCGTTCGCATCGGTTTGAGAAACCTGACGACCCGCATCATCGTACACCGAATTCATGCGAGGATTGTCAGACAGATCGCCCGGCGTATCGTCAGCGTAAATGGTCTCAATTAACCGACCTTCCGCATCGTAACGATACTCAGTACGATTACCAAGTTCGTCAATTTCAGCCTTAACCTCTCCGGTTTTATAATACTCGGTTCGGGTACGCGGATGGGATAGATCGGCTAAATAATCCAGGCGATCGTCAGGATAAACCACTTGCGTCCAGTCGATGGTTGCTAGGGTTCCCGTCAATCCCATGGCGGCGACAAATTCTGCCAAACTGTTGTCATCTTTCGGATAAATGGTTTCGACGAGGCGATCGAGCAAATCGTAAACGAAATGGGTGACTCGTCCATTTTCATCAATGGAAGCACGACGACGATCGCCGCGATCGTACAGCGTAATCGTGCGGGGATTATCGGACAAATCTCCGGGTGTATCGTCAGGGAAAATCGTTTCCACCACGCGATTCTTCTCGTCGTAAACGGACTGAGTTTCATAACCGCGATCGTTGGTTGCAAAGATCTGATTCCCATTGGCATCGTAATCGTAATCCGTGCGGTTGTTTTCCGGATCGATGACAAATTCTAGCCGTCCTTCCTTGTCGTAATCCCACACAGTCACTACGGATTGTAAGCCACTAGAAGTCGTCACTGACTGGGTTTCTTTCTCGCGATTGCCATTGCGATCGTACTCGTAGCTGGTAACATTACCGAGGGCATCGGTAACTGTCTTGACATTGCCATAAACATCGTAATCAAACTTCGTTACGTTGCCTTTAGCATCCGTCAGCGAATCGAGATTGCCTCGCTTGTCGTAAGCGAACTTGGTAACGTTACCCTCGGCATCTTTTGTAGACAGCAAGTTCCCTTTGCTGTCGTAATTGTAAGTGGTGGTATTCCCCAAGGGATCCGTTTCGCTGGTGAGGC
>CAKZKB010000475.1 GCA_937121005.1 uncultured cyanobacterium
CGGCGGCCCGCAAAAAGTCTTCCGGTCGGCGGTAGCCAATGCTGCTGGGGGCGATGCCAATATGAACGCGAGTCGAGACGACAAAATCGCCCAATTTGAAGGGAAATTCCAGGGCTTGGTGCAGGCGGCGAGCCAGTTCTGCGGGTTGGCTTTCGGTCGGATCGATAGGGAAAATGGCGAACTCGTGGTTCCCCGTGCGGGCGATGACATCGCTGGGGGCAACGCACTCGCGCAGGCGGCGGGCGATTTCCACTAACAGGCGATCGCTGGTGTCGTGACCGAAACCGTATTTAACAATGTCGTAGCGATCGATATTTAGGAGTAAAACCGAGAAACAATGGCCGCGATCGATGTGAGTGGCAATGGCTTCGGTGAGGTAACTGCGGTTGGCGAGTCCGGTGAGGCGATCGGTATAGGCGATCGCGTGCAATTCGTCTAATGCTATCTGTAACTGTCGCTGTTGTTGGCGCTGGTGGCGCACGAAATCGAGGGTTTTGTTAAGGGTAATTTCTAAGTCGCGAAAGTCGATGGGTTTGACCAAAAAATCGAACGCGCCCCGGTTCATCGCAGCGCGAATGCTGTCTAAATCGCCGTAGGCCGAGACGACGATCGCTTTGAGATGGCGATCGATATCCGGTAGGCGATCGAGCAGGGCCAAACCGTCCATCTCCGGCATATTTAAATCGGTAATTACCGAGTCGATTTGGGGTTGAGTCCGTAAAATTTCTAGAGCCTCCCGGCCGTTGCGGGCGAAGAGAAAACGAAAGCGATCGTCGCGAATTTGCTTTCTAAACCGCTTTTCGATTAAGGTGTCAATTTCGGACTCGTCATCGACGACAAGAATAGTAGCAGGCATCACATCCATTTTTCTATAAATGTAACAGATCGCAGACTAGCTGATGGGTAACAGGATAACAAATTCAGAATGCGATCCCATTTCCGTCTCCAGGGTCAGCGTGCCCCGGTGTTTGCCAACGATAATGTCATGGGTTAAAGACAATCCCAACCCCGTACCGTCCCCCGTCGGTTTGGTGGTAAAAAAGGGATGAAACACTTTCTCGCGCACCGCTTCGGGAATACCGGGGCCGTTATCGCGAATGGAGATTTTGACGTTGTTTTCCTCTCGCTTCGTCCTCACAGATAAAGTCGGTGAAAACCCTTCGCCGAGTTGTTTTTTCTTTTGATGAACCGCATAGCAAGCATTGTCGATAATGTTAATAAAAGCCCGACTGAGATCGGAGGGAACCACTTCAATATCGCCGATGGACTTGTCGTATTGAGCATCAATGGTAATGTTGAAACTGCTATCTTTAGCTCGCAAACTGTGATAGGCTAGTTCCACTGCTTGGGACAACAACCCATTGAGATCGGCTGGTTGTACTTGTCCCCCTTCCGTGCGCGAGTGCATGAGCATATTTTGAATGATACTTTCCGATCGCTGTCCGTGATGGTGAATGGAGCGAGAGTTGTCTTTAATGTCGTTTAGAATCTCTTGCAAATTGTCGCGATCGTCGTCTGCCAAACAGTCGCCGATATTGTCAAGTTCGCCTAGCACTTCGTCAGCCAGTTCTAGAGAACCGATGGCATAGTTGTTAATAAAATTGAGCGGATTTCGCAGTTCGTGTGCCACCCCTGCGGTCAAAGTTCCCAGGGAAGCGAGTTTTTCTTGAGCGATAATTTGTTTTTGTGCCGCCTGCAATTGCTCTAAGGTATTTTGCAAGGTCGCTTCTGCTTCTTTGCGCTGTTGAATTTCAGCTTTTAGCTGTTCGTTCTGCTCTTTTAATGTCTTGGATAAATGTCGCAATTGTAGGTGAACGCGCACTCGTGCCAGCACTTCATCCTGTTGAAAAGGCTTAGTAATGTAATCGACGGCTCCCAAAGAGAGTCCCTTGACTTTATCAGCAGAATCGGCTAAAGCGGTCATAAAAATAATTGGAATGTCGCAGGCGGTATTCGACGCTTTCAT
>CAKZKB010000476.1 GCA_937121005.1 uncultured cyanobacterium
CTTCATAAATGACAGTATGACCGTTAATTCCTACATTCGCTCCTGCTCTTCCATATAGGCTTTCAGCACTAGCATACAACCAAAAAGTTTCTGACCATCCCTTTACATGTGACCACGATTGTTGTCCTAAAATGTGAGTTTTTGAGTACACCCCCCCTCCCTTTTTGATGAAAAAGACTGTCCCTGGGGGATGATCGTGTTGTAATGTGTAAGGAGTTACAGTAGTTGACTGGGGGGGGTAATGGTGTGTATGACTAAAGCCAGTTTCCACTTCAGTAGAAGACTGATATCCTGTATTCCAAACTTGATAATGTCCATCTTGGTTGACAATGCAAATAGGTTTTAATTCGCCGTCATCTTCGCCTCCAGGCGGTAAGGGATAATCGGGGCGAGTTGGTGGTTCGGGTACAGGAATTCGACAATCCTCATTATCAAATCGATGCTCGATGCTTCCCAAAGAAAACCCATAAATCCATATGCGTCCTTCGATAGAAATTGAAATTTGACATCTACCAATTTGAAGTTCGGGTTGCGCGTCGCCTGGACTGAAAATGTCGCCAGAGGTCACATCGTCGGCAAAATCCATCGGGGTATATTCGTCGTAAAAATACCCGCCGTTAGCATAAGTCCCCGGCTCGCCGTAATAACCTTCATTGTTAATGCTAATACGACCGTTCGTCACCCATTCAAGTAATGGGCTATCGCTACGCGGTCGGCGTTGCCGATTTCTATTTCGCGACCCGTTTAATACCATATCGATTAATTACCCCTCGTTCGGTAAAAATTGCAGGATATCGCTTGCGGCGATGTAATTCGTATCGGCGGCGATACTTTTCGCGATCGTGACGCGATCCCATGTTGTAGGGAATGATGAGCATTGTTACGATAAAGCCTCGTAAATGTAAGTTCCATTACCACCATCGCCACTCTCCGCTCCTACGGGGGGACTAAGCGCTCCTTTTCCTCCCGATACGTCGATCGTTCCGTTTTGAGTTAGAGAGCGAGTTGCTAAAAATATCAAACCTCCACCCGTTCCCCCTCCAGAAGCAAAATCTTTAAGAACGGCATCGCTACCGCGACTGCTTATTTTTCCAATGGTATCAACTGTTATGGAAGTGCGAGCGTAGATAGCTAAAAAACCTGCTAATCCCCCACTCGGATTCCCAATTCCATCGCCAGCATAAAGAGACTGAGCGGCATTAATTGCATTCCCCGATCCCCCCTGTCCGCCATTTTCGCCAGCATCACCCCCAACAACTTTTATATAGTTCCATGAACTCACACCGCCACTGCTAGCACCTCCAGCGAAAATTGTCCCTTGCGCTCCTTTTTTTACTTCTGACTCCGGATTGGCAGCCGTGCGATTGCTAAACGATCCCGTTCCGCCACCCCCTGTAGAATCTAGTGCAGATAGTCCATTGTTACCGCCTCGGTCCTCTAACGGTGTGGCTATAAATCCTTCACCCCCTAGTCCACCAAGTCCTTTAACCGTTGTTCCTCCAGTTAGCATAATATCAGTAGCATCAGTACGTCCGTTTGAAATGCCTGTACCACTATGATTTGCTCCGCGAGCCGTCATCGATACTGTACCTTGAATTAAAGCGGTATCGCAAAGAATTATTAATCCGAGCCGCCGTCCGTTAGTGGTCAATATCGCTCCCGGATCGACAATCAATCGTCCTAAATCGCCAGTTGTATCAATACAACGGACAACAACCATGTGCGTGTCGATGTTGTTTGGATCTCCCCATTCTGTATCTTGTGTAATGTGTGGATTAACCATTACAAGTTTTTCAACGTGAATGGGGTTTATTTTAGATGCGAGAGAGTTTCCACTTCCATCTTGAACCTCTTCGTCAATAACTTAGAGTGTCGAGGTTTCTGGATTCATACGATGAGCGTAGCCGAATAAGGTATTTACATCTTCGACGAAGCCTGATGTCGTGTTAACGCCTTGTATAGTTAGCCCTCGAATGTTGACAACTGTGTTAGATCGCGGAGGTTCGATAATGATTGTAGGCAACACTTCTAGATTTTGATAATACCATGCTTCCTCTTTTACACCGCCATAGATGATAATTTCATCATCTTTTGTGGGTAATCCCCAATTAACATCGATAATAATCGCGCTTAAAAAGGCATTATCACCTAACAGAAAATCACCCGTATCGGTAATTGCGTCGAGCATCGGAATTGTGTAACCCGGCCAACGGTTGAGGAGGCTATAACGCCGAATTGTCACCCAATCTGTTTCTTGAGCGCGTAACTGTAACAGTAATTCATATCGCTTTGAGTTCCACTCTAAATCTTTGAGAACTTCGATGATTTGGCGATCTTGTAGTTCGTCGTCAACCTTCGGTTCTGGGGCGCGTTCTAGGGAGTTGATGTAAACATCACATCGAAGATGCTGCAAGTACCCCGAGTACCTCATTTGGAGAGTGTGTTCCCATCCTGTTGTTAGGGTGGGCATCCATAACATTAACCTTTCACCCGAGTAAGGGACAGGAACCTTGCAAAGAATTTGCGTATTTTTACTGTACGGGATTGGTTCGGGTAAAAGGTAAGCCATGTGGTTATGGGTACATCATGCGTTTTAGCCGATCGCGTTCGTTAGCAATCTGTTTCCTGATATCGTCAAAACTCATGCCTGTTTCGCGGTGGAGACGCTCTAATAAGTCGCCGCGCGGACGGTAAGGTTTGTCAAATCGCTCGAAGGCACGCCGCGATCGCGTACTTAGCCTTGAGTATACATCAAACTCTTCCGACATGGCTCGACCAGTGCCTATGTGCTTTGTAATAAATTGTAACATTTAATTTTTTGAGATGCCTTGTGCTTATGGCAACCTTATAAGGTTCACCATACTTTTACATAGCTCTAAAGCCTGCTCAGAACAGCGTTTCAGGGTTGCCGCTTCCGTCAAATAGCGCTAGGGTTGGAAATGTAGCGTTCAACCAGCAAGACCTATGGCAGGACTTAAATTTTCTGACATTGCAGCCAAGTTGCCAGCCGGATCGATTACCGATGATGGGGCTGGTAATATCACGATCAGTGTCAACGCTGTGACGGGCAAGGCAAGCCTCAGCGAAGCTGATGAAGGCTTAGTTGCCGATTTCTTAAGTGATTTCGGAGAGGCGGGACGCGCGGCCCAAACGGAGTTCAATACCAATAACAACACTTCGATCGGCACATTTGGAAACCCGACGCGATCGGCTCCGGCTTTGGCATCCGATGGCAAGTATTACAGCACTAAAAACCAGACCATTAGTACGCGCACTCCGACTGATGAAAGTATGACGGTTGATGCCAGCTAATAATTCGAGAAAGTTGCAAATATTTGTTGCGCGATCGCACGAACTCGCGCAACTTGTCAAACAATTAGAAATGAGGTAAAAAATGTCTCGACGATACCAAGATCGAGAGTCTGTTTGGGTCAATCCTGGTGCATCCTCAGCGATGCAGTATGGCTTCAAGACTAATCTGACATCAGGCGACCAAGCTGCTTTAGGGCAACAACGTTTAAGCGCTGCAACTGGACCAGTCGCCTTCGGAGCGCAACGACCTAAACCCGCACGGCTTCGTCACAAGGAAAGTGGTGTCTCTAGTTTTTGTGACGCTAGTATGTTCAGCGGGGGGATGCCTGACGGATGGGCATTAGCCAAAACAGGAAAAACTCCACCTCGTCCATCCCCCCCAG
>CAKZKB010000477.1 GCA_937121005.1 uncultured cyanobacterium
TCGGAATTGATAACCAACATCAAAACTGTCAAGGCTTTCGGTGCGGAACCGAGGGAGTTCCAACACCAGAAACGACGACTCGATCGCCAGTATCAAATTGCCGTTCGTCGCATCGTTCGCAATTATATCACCCTTGCCAGTTGGCGAACGACGGCGGTGCAGTTGTGCGTGTTTGGAATTTTGGTCAGTGGGTTAATCGAAACTCTGCGCGGCGACATTTCTTTAGGTCATTTTATCACCACGATTACCGTTGCCAATCTTGCCTATGCCGAACTCGATCCCATTACCGACGTTGCCGAAATGATGGCGCGACGGTACGCATCTATGGCCAAGTTGCAAGACTTCTTTAAGACACCATCGGGAACGGATGCTGCCCGTTTGTATCCCCATCCTACCACAGATCTAGACCGCGATCGCCCTCGGTTTTCGGGAAAAATTGACTTCCGTTACGTCACCTTTGGTTACGATCGCGATCGACCGATTTTGCAAGACATCAACTTGCTTATCGAACCCTATCAAACCGTCGCTTTAGTCGGTCGTTCCGGTTCGGGAAAATCGACTTTAGTCAAACTTCTGTTTCGCTATTTCGATCCCGATCGCGGCCGCATTCTCATCGACGGTACGGACATTCGCAGCCTCGACATTTGCGACTACCGACGGCGTTTAGCCATCGTTCACCAAGAGGTCGATATCTTCAACGGTACGATTCTCGATAACTTACGCTACGGCAATCCTGCTGTCAGTTTCGATCGCATTCAAGAAGCCTGTCGCATTGCCAAAGCCGACGACATTATCGCCCAACTTCCTGATGGCTACCAGACCGTTGTTGGCGAACGGGGCGTGCGTTTGTCCGGCGGACAGCGCCAACGATTGGGTATCGCCCGATCGCTGGTTATCGATCCGGACGTGCTTGTTTTTGACGAAGCGACATCGAGTTTAGACTACGAATCCGAGCGATCGATCCAACTTGCCATGCGATCGGTGTTGGGAACTCGAACCACATTGATTATCGCCCACCGCCTCAGTACGGTGCGCGAAGCAGATAAAATTGTGGTGATGGAAAAAGGGACGATCGCCGAGGTCGGAAACCACGCCCAACTTCTCGATCGCGGAGGTATTTACCATCGCTTGCATTCCCTCTCGGAAACGGGGGATTTGCATTAAACGTAATCATTCAGGTGTTATCCAGAAACCCGGTTTCTTGTCGATCTCCAGATAAAATTCGAGTCTATCCTGTGAGAAACCGGGTTTCTATGCCTGTTGACGATCGCGCATCTGAATAGTTATTGATGCACCTGGGATCGGGCGAAGCATTCACCTACCTCTACAAGGAATTCAGAATTCAAACTTACGACTTTCCATTTTTGAATTTTGAATTTTTAATTTTGCGAAAAGTTGGGGGTGTAGATTTTCTTCCCCCCAAACTTGCGAAAAGTCAGGGGCGTAGATTTTCTTCCCCCTGAACTTTTCAAGACTCAAGACGAATTGGAGCGAAGCGACTCGTGTGTGCTAGACTATCTGAAGAGTAACTCGAATCGAAAGAGGCAGCGAGGAGGAACCGCTCGTGAAAATACTAACAGCAACCGCGATCGCGATTGTCTTAACCCTCAGTTTAACCGCTTGCGGCGGCAATGGCGACGATCCGCCCCCCGTCGTCACCTCTGACACGCCTTTACCCGAAGCCCCCCTTGCCAATTCAGATTCTCCGAACACCAATTCTAACCCGCCGATCGCCACTCCAGAACCCACCACTCCTCCCGATAATTCTACGCCAGAACCGACCACTCCTCCCAATAATACAAATACAAATACCAATACCGATGCAACCCTCATCGACAATTTTGAAGATGGCGATCGCTTCAACAGCTTCCGAGGTGGCACTTGGTTTACCTACAACGATGAGTCTAACGGTGGCGACTCGCAAATCGTTCCTCCCGCCGGAAGCGAGTTTCAAGCCACCCCTCCCGGTGCGGAAAATTCCCAACTCGCCGGACGCATAACGGGGCAAGTGACGACCACTTTTCCTCAAGGATATATCGGCATGGGAACGGATTTAGCCGGCC
>CAKZKB010000478.1 GCA_937121005.1 uncultured cyanobacterium
AGTCAACGATTTTAATGCAGTTGGCACGAGTAGATACGGTGGCGGGCAACTATCAAACCGCACTGGATACTTACGATCGCGCCTTGTCATTATGGCAAGCGATCGGCTATCGCACCGGAGAAGTCGAAACCCTCAACAATTTAGGGATTTTATATGCGAATTTAGGCGACAGCGAACGCGCCTTAGAACTCTACGATCGCGCTCTAGAAATTGCCTTCCAACTCGACAGCATTCCCGGAAAAGCGCATACGCTCAACAATATTGGTGTTGCCAATGCCAACTTAAAACGCTTGTCTGCCGCCATAGAAGCCTACCAACAGGCCTTGGCACTGTGGGAAGCACGGGGAAGCGATCGCGATGCAGCTAAAACCCTTAACAATATTGGCTACGTTTACGCGGCTGACGGACAGTACGAGAAGTCTTTATCCTATTACTATCGAGCTTTGGATCTCTGGGAGAAAACAGGCGATCGCGCCGGGTTAGCCAGTACCCTCAACAATATCGGTTACAGTCGCGCCCGAGGCGGAGAACACGGCATCGCTTTAACGCACTACCGCGACGCTTTAGACATTCGCCGCGAAATTGGCGATCGTCCCAAAACTGCCCTATCTCTCTATCATATCGCTGTTTCCGAACGGGCGATCGGAAATCTAGATGTCGCAAAAACAACCATTGAAGAGGCGATCGCCATTATCGAAACCCTGCGCGGAAACATTGCTGGCGACGAGTTGCGAACTAGCTTTTTTGCCTCCAAACAAGACATCTATGAATTCTATATCGATCTGTTGATGGAATTGCACCAGAAAAATCCATCGACGGGTTACGACGCGACGGCGTTGCAAGCCAGCGAACAAGCCCGATCGCGATCGCTTCTCGATATTTTAGTTGAGTCCAATGCCGACATCGATCGCGGTGTCGATCCGCAATTGCGCGATCGCGAACGAGAACTCAAACAGCAACTTGACGCAGCCGAACGGCGACGCATTCAAAAGTTAAGCGGCGACTACACTGAAGAAGAAGCGATCGCCCTCAATACCGAAGTGGCACAACGACTGGCCGAATATCAAGCTATTCGCGATCGCATTCGTACCGCCAGCCCCCGCTACGCCGCCCTCACCCAACCCCAACCCCTCACCCTACGCCAGATCCAAACCGATGTTCTCGATGGGGACACGGTGCTGTTAGAATACTTTTTAGGACGCGATCGCAGTTTTTTGTGGGCGGTAACGGACGATCGCCTCTACAGCTACACCCTGCCACCCAAAGCAACGGTGGAAGCGGCGGCGATGGAATTTGTAGGGACAATTACCGGACGTACCCGCTTTCAACTGCCCGTTATCGCGCGATCGGCCATTCCTCTGACTCAAATGTTACTCGATCCGGCTGCTGAAGCGATCGCGGACAAGCGCCTGCTGGTGGTGGCCGATGGTAAACTTAACTATATCCCCTTTGCGGCCCTATCCGCATCGGCTGAGGAGTACGAACCCCTTGTCGTGCGTCACGAGATCGCGATCGCGCCTTCAGCTTCGGCGTTGGCGGTGTTGCGACGGCAAGTTCGGGGGCGAACCTCTGCGCCTCAAACCCTGATGGTGCTTGCCGATCCAGTGTTTCAACCCAACGACGAACGCTTGGGAGGAACCGGACGCAGCCCGCGTTTGCCTTTAGACTTGGCGCGATCGGCGGCAACGGCTGACATCAATTTGGCTCGCTTGCCCTACACGCAGCAGGAAGCCGAGTCGATTATAACATTCGTTGCGCCCGAAAAACGCGATCGAGCCTTGGGATTTGCCGCGAACCGCGATCGTCTGGCAAATGTGGAAAACTATCGCATCGTCCATTTTGCCACTCACGGTATTTTAAACCCAGACGAACCTAGTTTATCCGGTTTGGTCTTGTCATTATTTGACGAAAATGGGCGATCGCAAAATGGCTTTTTACGTCTCTACGATATCTTTAATTTAGACTTGGCGGCCGAGTTAGTTGTCTTAAGCGCGTGCAACACCGGGCGCGGGGAAACCGTGCGCGGCGAAGGGGTTATTGGCTTGACGCGGGGCTTTATGTATGCCGGGGCGACGCGCATCTTAATGAGTCTTTGGAGTGTGGACGATCGCGGTACGTCCGAACTCATGGTACGCTTTTATCGCGCTCTGCTCGAAGAGGAATTGTCCCCCTCGGCAGCCTTGCGAGTCGCGCAAATTGAACTTTGGGAAACCGACGAGTGGCAGTCTCCTTATTATTGGAGTGCGTTTGCACTGCAAGGGGAATGGAAAGCGTTTTCAGCTATTAAGTGAGGAGACTTCGTTTCACTGATTGCCGATCTGCCTTCCCTCGAATGGAACGAGGCTGCTAGAATGAATACCGCAGTGGATCCGATCGCCCGAGGAGGAACTAGGTGAGCGTCGCCCAAATCGATACCAACGCCGTACTAGAGGTGTTACGTCCCGTACAAGACCCCGAACTCCAAAAGAGTTTAGTCGAACTCAACATGATTCGTAACGTCGCTGTTGAGGGCGATCGCGTCAGCTTTACCCTCGTGCTGACCACCCCGGCTTGTCCGTTACGAGAGATGATAGTCGAAGACTGCCAAAAAGCCGTTCGCGCCCTGGGGGCCAGCGCAGTCGAAGTCGATGTCACCGCCGAAACCCCGCAACAAAAAGGGTTGCCCGATCGCCAAGGCGTTGAAGGTGTCAAAAATATCGTCGCCATTTCTAGCGGGAAAGGCGGTGTCGGGAAAAGCAGTGTCGCCGTCAACGTGGCCGTCTCCCTAGCGCAAGCTGGGGCTAAAGTGGGTTTGCTCGATGCCGATATTTACGGCCCCAACTGCCCGAATATGCTCGGTTTGGCCGACGCAGAGGTGATGGTACGGGAAGGCCCCAACGGTGACGTACTCGAGCCCGCCTTCAATCATGGTGTCAAACTGGTCTCCATGGCCTTTTTGATCGATAAAGATCAGCCCGTCGTCTGGCGCGGCCCCATGCTCAACGGCATTATCCGCCAATTCCTCTATCAAGTCCAGTGGGGCGAGTTGGATTATCTGATCGTAGACTTGCCACCGGGCACCGGAGACGCGCAACTCACCCTGGCCCAAGCCGTCCCCATGGCCGGTGCAGTCATCGTTTCCACCCCGCAAACCGTGGCCCTCCTCGACTCGCGCAAGGGACTGAAAATGTTCGAGCAGTTGGGTGTATCCGTCCTGGGCATTGTCGAGAATATGAGTTATTTTATTCCTCCAGATGCCCCCGATCGCGCCTACGACATCTTCGGATCCGGAGGTGGCGAAAAAACCTCGAAAGAACTGAACGTCCCTCTCATCGGCTGTATTCCCTTGGAAATCGCCCTGCGCGAAGGCGGCGACGACGGTACGCCGATCGTCGTCAGCCAACCCGACTCGGCCTCGGCCAAAGCCCTCAAAGCGATCGCCGAACAAATTGCCGCCAAAGTCTCGGTTGCAGCCCTAGCTTCGTGAGGAATTAGGTGTTAGGGATTAGGGATTAGGGATGAGAACCTAGAACCTAAAATCCTAAGAAGTGTGTTTTCTCCTTCAATCCCCCCTAAAACCTAAAACCTAAAACCTACAACCTAAAACCTAAAACCTAGATGCTACACAAATCCCTAACTCGCTTCCACTGGCGTTACTGGTCGCGTCCCTGGCAAGAAATCGATTGGTGGTTGCTGGCGATCCCCATTGTCTTAACCCTGTTTGGTGGCGCGATCGTCCGCAGCGTTCAAGCGAACTGGGACGACAGCGACTGGTGGCAGCATTGGCTCACGGGGGGCATTGGCGTGGTGCTAGCCTTGGCGATCGCACGCTGGCGCTACGAAATTTTAGTCCAGTGGCAATGGATTATTTTTGCCATCACCAATTTGTCGCTGGTAGCGGTGATGGCGATCGGGACAACTGCAAAAGGGGCCCAGCGCTGGATCGGCATTGGTGGTTTCAACTTACAACCCTCCGAGTTTGCCAAACTGGGGATGATTATTTGTCTGGCGGCGCTGCTAGAAGGGAAAACAGCGGCCAAATTGCCCGCACTGATAAAGGCCCTGCTAGTCGTTTCCGTGCCTTGGGGACTGGTATTTATCCAGCCGGATCTGGGGACTTCTCTGGTTTTCGGCGCGATCGCCCTGGGAATGCTCTATTGGGCCAATGCGAACCCCGGTTGGCTAATTTTGATGGTTTCGCCGTTGGTGGGGGCGATTTTGTATGCGGTTTGGCTTCCCGGTTGGATCGCTTGGTTGGTCTTGATGGCCGCGATCGCGGCTTTGAGTCTGCCTTGGCGCTTGGCGGGGACGATCGCCGCCGTGACCGCTAACGGCCTCTCCGGCTGGTTGGGGATCCAACTGTGGGGCCTGCTCAAAGACTACCAAAAAGACCGCATCGTCATGTTTCTCAACCCCGATAAAGATCCCCTCGGCGGCGGCTATCACCTCATTCAGTCGCGGATCGCCATCGGTGCGGGAGAATTGTGGGGGCGCGGTTGGGGCCAGGGGACGCAAACCCAAGGCGGCTTTATTCCCGAACAGCATACGGACTTTATTTTTTCGGCGATCGGCGAAGAATTGGGATTTGTCGGCTGCGTGGCGATCGTCTTCGCCTTCTGGTTAATCTGTTTGCGCCTCGTGATTATTGCCCAAAATGCCAAAGACAACTTTGGTTCTTTGCTTGCCATTGGCGTACTGTCGATGCTGGTGTTTCAAGTCGTCACCAACATCAGCATGACCATCGGCCTGGCTCCGGTGACGGGCATTCCCTTACCCTGGTTGAGTTATGGTAAATCAGCGTTGCTCACCAATTTTATCGCCATCGGGCTAGTGGAGTCCGTCGCCAATCACAGACAGCGATTGAAGTTTTAGACAGAGGCAGATCCGCCGCCAATCGAGACTTCAACGATGAATTCGGTTCCCTTCGATCGCTTCTGCCCCCTTTCCTCTCTCGATCGCGATCGACGGGCCGAAATGTGATACATATAAACTCGAGGGCGATCGGCCGCCGCCGTTGCCGGACTCGCCCCGATCGCGTTAGGAGTCACCTTTACTATGATATCCCTGGTTTTCCAAGTCTTGCTCGCCGCCCTAGTGTTCTGGTCTTTCGTCATGGTCGTCGGCGTACCCGTCGCCTACGCTTCCCCCCAAAACTGGGAACAGTCCAAAGGCTTTTTGTGGATCGGCTCGGGCCTGTGGGTCGT
>CAKZKB010000479.1 GCA_937121005.1 uncultured cyanobacterium
TTCTGTGGATCGCCAGTATCAAAACTACAGTAGGAGCCGCCGTTGATGCGTTCAATCTCTTCTCGCCTAACTTAATATTGCACTACGCGATCGCGTCAACAGAACTCATCGATAGCCTTCAAATCCGCTACTACGAGATTCCCGATCTCCAGTTTTTCTATCTCCCTGTCGGCCAGTCTGTATTGTCATCTGTCGCTCTCAGTTTTCTCGTTTGTGGATTGGCAACCTATTGGTTCTTCAAAGGGTTGCATCGCTGCTTTTTTACTCCCGAGATAGGAGCCTGGAGTAAAAAACAAAGCTACTTTTTAATTGGGGGAGCAGAAGTCTTAATTTTAGGACTATCTTTGCAAAAGCAAACCTCCCATTACTGGCCCGATCGCTATGCCAGTTTGTTCCTGCTGCACCTGACCGTATTCCTAGTGGCGATCGCGGCCTTAACCCCCCACCGCCAAAGTCTCTTTGACTGGGCTCGGTTTCGTCATTTGCAGCGTCGCGATCCCAATACCAAAACGCGATCGCTGGCGAAAGATTTGCTCTGGCGCGAGAAGAGTCCCGTTCTGCTGTCCATCGCTGCTAACGTGGCGATCGCCACTACTATCCTATCGCCATTCGCGGTAGCCACATTCGACACCAACGGTTGGGAAGTTACCGTTAGCTTCATCTTTGCCGCTAACTTAATTCTCATTTATGCCGCGATCGCCCAAGTTTTACTGATGCTCAAAACTCGCAAGCGCATGATGTGGGCCTTGGGGGTTGTTGGGGGACTTGCAATCGTACCGCCAATCGTGTTTAATATCTTTATTCCCAACTCTGAAGATGGAGCCGCCGCCCTCTGGTCGCTGCTTGTCTTTCCCGGTTTTACAAACGAACTTCCTGCCCGCTATCTCTCAATACCAGCAGGTATTTTAGCGGCGATCGGACAGTGGCTCGTTTTGGGGTTGTTGGTCTTACAATTAACCCGACAACTTCACCGAGCGGGTGCATCGCAAACCAAAACCATACTGGAGAATAACGAAGCCCTAGCACGGAAAAAAATGACGATCGATGCTTGACGGTAAGCATTCAGGTCATGTCGGAAAGGGCGGTCAGGATCCCCTCCCTTCCCCTATCCGCCATAGCTATTGTGCCGCGATCGCGATCGACAAACAGCCAGACTAGGACTTAGCAGAAAAACGCCGCAACGCACAAACCGAGCCGCCAACTGTTCCCACGCTAAGTAACGCGATCGCCATTCCCGGTTCGGGGACGGGAGAAGGGGTAATAATGGGATCGATAACGGGATCGGGAGGGGGTGCGTTGGGATCGATCGTCCCTAACGTTCCGCCTTGGATAAATACGGCCGAGTCGAGTCGTCCGTCGCCAAAATCGCTAATCTCGATCGTGAGAACGTTGCGAGCATTTTGTAACAACAACCCTTCAAAGGCCAGCATTTTGGTAAACCCATCGAGTTTGGTATTCACCCCCGATCCGGCTGGATTGTTGATATAATCGGCATGATAAGAACTCGAATTGCTAGGGTTAGGAATCAGATTATTGATGCTAACAGTTTTACCGTCGCTGAGTTTGGCTAGATTTTGCCCGTTCAACAACAACGAGAAAGAATCGTTAAAAACGCTACCGCCAAATTCAACAAATTCTTCCGACCCAAAAACGTAGTTAAAAAACAGCTTTTCGACGGTACTGCCCGCATCAAAACTAATGTTGAGCTTCACCGCATCTCCCGCAGATCCGCTATCGCCAAAATCCGTGCTTAAATCGTTGGGAACGTTGGTATAATCGGCGATCGTCCCGCCGTCGATGGTATTTTGTCCGGGTAAGTGAGTCACATTTCCCGTGCTCAAAACAATGCCCGATCCCAAGCCGAACGGATCGTTACTAAACAGTCCAAATGCCTGACTTTGGTTGGTGGCGCTAACTTGAAAGTTACTCAACCCAGTGGTGTCGCCGAGGAGTTGATGTAATAGGTCAATACTATGATTTTGAGTAATACTAAATGCCGAGGCGGGAGCGGGTGCTGCCAATATTGCAGAACAACAGGCGATCGCCCCGATTTTTAACTGAGTCTTAACCCCATTTACCAACATTGCTGTAACCTCATCATTTTCTACGAGATGACGCGAACGCACCAGATCGATATGTCCGCCAGAAACCCAATGGCCAAGATTTACCCTTAGTAGATAATGATAACACGGAGTGTCTCCCAAACAACAATCGAGCCGGCCACAAACACTTCACAATCGAGGGTGGTTTTATGAAGTTTTAATAAACTGATAATGCGAGCGTCGCAAGTGAGTTCGTAATTGCGGAGACAATGGGATTGCAGTCCAAGTGAGTGAAATCTACTACAATATCAGTTTTTTGTCAACCCCTGCATCGATATCTGACCGCGATCGCTTGCCAAAGCCAAGGACGATCGCAAATTTCCAAACAGGTGGTACAGTAACAAGGGAAAGAGCGCAGCTAGACTCGCCCCTGTCGGTACGTTGAGGGCAATAAGTTATGACCCGTTTGGAACCGATTTTTATCCCCAACCTCACCCAAGCCCCCGATCGCACCTATACTCTCGACTTTCAAGAATTCTTACCGTGCTTGGAAACCTTGATGCCCGTGCGCGGTAGTTTGCGCGTCACCCACTGTACCACCTATTTAGACGTTGCCGCCCAAGCCGAAACCATCGTCACCTTGACGTGCGATCGCTGCTTGCAACAGTATAACTATCGCCTAGAAGCCGAACCCACCGAATCGATTTGGCTCGACGAAGCCGCCGGACGATCGGATCTCGAAGCCATCGAAGGAGAGATCGACCCAGAAAACCTGGTCGAAAGCGTCTCCCCGCGCGGCTACTTCGATCCGGAAAAATGGCTGTACGACCAAATGTGCCTCTCCCTACCGCCGCGCCAAATTTGCAGCCCCGACTGTCGGGGGATCGAACTGTCCGACTCCGACAATGCTAACGTCGATGGGCGCTGGGCAGCCTTAGAAGCGCTCAAAGGGCAACTACCCCAGTAAGGCGGATCCAAAACTTTCTGAAAACGCGATCGCCGTTTCAGTGAAAATCCCCAAGTGGAGTGCTAAGATAGCTGAAGTTCGCTTGATATCGCTTAATATCGACCCGCCCGCACCATGACCTTTGGAACCGCTCGCCCCTTTACGATCGCCGCCAGATGGGTGTTACCCTTGGCCGCGATCGCCATTGTATCCCCCGTTCGCGCCCAAGTGACCGCCGCCGAAGCCGAACCCGCCCAGACCCCATCAGACCTGCGTCCGCTTGCCAGCAGCGATAGTATCATGAACCTGGAACGGGCGCGGCGAGCCATGTCCGAAGGGTTGACAGCATTCCAAGATGGCGATGAAGATCTGGCCTTGGAAAAACTGCGCGAAGCCCGACAAATTTCTAACCAACTGTCGGACTTTCACGGGTTTCTGTCGGCAGAGTTTGAAGGGATCGACAACGAAATTTACAGCGAAAATCGCTCTCGGGCCAGAAATGCCGCCCAAGTTCGCGACGAAGCCAGCTACCAACTCGCATTATTACATCGATCGCGCAACCAACCCGAACTGGCAGTCCCCTTACTCATTGAAGTGATCGGTTCCCAAAACCCGACGCGGGCTCTCGGTTGCCAAGCCTATCGGGAACTGTACGAACTGGGGTTCGCCGATACGCCGTTCCCCCGCAGCGACGATCGCGACTGTCCCCGCCCTAACTAACTACGAGCCATGGTATCTCTCGCACAAGTCAAAGCGACCATCGAAGCTGCCCTCACCGACGCACAAGTAGAGGTGCGCGATCTCACCGGAGGCGGCGATCACCTCGAGGCGATCGTCATCTCTCCCGATTTTGAAGGCAAATCTTCGGTCGATCGCCATCGCACGATCTACGCGGTGTTGCAGCAAGAACTCTCCGCCGAAGCCATTCACGCTTTAGCCTTGACGACGCGCACTCCCCAAGAAGTGGCTGCGAGTCGCTAATTTTGTTGTTCTGTTACTCTCTCTAAAAACCATGACACCCGAACTCCAAAAACGCATCGAAGATCTCGTCAAACAAGACAAAATTGTTGTCTTTATGAAAGGCAACAAACTCATGCCCCAATGCGGTTTTTCTAACAACGTCGTCCAAATTCTCAACTCCTACGGCGTTCCCTATTCGACAGTAGACGTACTCGAAGATGGGGACATTCGCCAAGGGATTAAAGAGTATTCCAACTGGCCGACGATCCCGCAACTCTACGTCGATGGTGAATTTCTCGGCGGTTCTGATATTGCCGTAGAAATGTACAACTCCGGCGAACTCGAACAAAAACTGCAAGTGGCACTCGCGTCTTAAGTTGCGTAGGGTGGGCATTGCCCACCTTACTTTTTCGGGTTGGGCAAACGCCGTTTGCCCCTACATAAGATAATATTAATGCCATGAGCGTCCGAAGTCAAAACAGAAGCTACACGCCTGAACAATATCTGGAGTTGGAAGAAAGATCGGAGGTGAAGCACGAGTACCGCAATGGGGAAATTGTGGAGATGACGGGGGGAACAACAAACCACAATACAATTATTATCAATCTGTGCGCTTATTTGAAGTTTGCTTTGCGAGGAACTCAATATAAACTGTATGCGAGTGACGTGCGTTTGTGGATTCCGAATTACAGCACGTTTACCTATCCCGATATTATGTTGGTTGCAGGAGATCCGATCTATTATGGCACGGGAACGACGACGGTGACAAATCCGATCGCGATCGTCGAGGTACTGTCAAAATCAACCCAATCTTACGACTGCGGCGAAAAGTTTCAATACTATCGATCGCTGCCGAGTTTTCAAGAGTATATCGCGATCGACCAGTACGCCTATCGTATCGATCGCTACTGCAAAGCTAAGGACAATCGATGGATACTGACGGAATACAACGATCTCGAAAAAACGTTACCGTTGGCGACGATCGACTTTGAGATCGCGATCGCGGATCTGTATGAAGGTGTAAATTTCTAGTAGCCCTACATAATATCTAGCGACTGACTGCCATTTCCGATTCTGACAATGTTTCATCTTCTCGGGTGGAAAGTGGCAAAGGTGGTTTCGGAGTTCGACGCGATCGATGCAGCAAGGTATAGAAGCAGGGAACGATAAACAACGTCAAAAAGGTTGCTAAAGATAACCCCGAAAATACCACAATTCCCAACGGTTGCAGGAATTCCGACCCTTCGCCGCGTCCCAACGCCAAGGGTAACAAACCCAACACTGTTGTCACCGTCGTCATCAAAATCGGTCGCAATCGTTGTGGTGCTGCTTCTAGCATAGCATCGTAATAACTCAACCCGTTCTCGGCACGAATTTGGTTCGCTAACTCCACCAACAAAATGGCATTGTTCACCACAATTCCTACCAGCAACACTGCACCGACGATCGCCGTTGCACCCACCGCCGTATGAGTCAGGTAAAGCCCTAAAATTCCCCCCGCCAATGCCAGAGGAACGGTTAAAATAATCGCCAACGGATCGATAAGGGAATTGTACTGCACTGCCATGACCACGAACACCATAAATGTTGCCAAACCGCCCAAAACTTGTAGCGATCGCTGGAGTTGTTCGTTGGTTTGCGCGGCGACACTGGGAATCCGCGTTACGCCTTCTGGAAATTGAACGTCTGCTAAAATCTGTTCCACTTCTTCTAACGCCGCACTCAAACTCGCCCCTTCTGTTAAACTACCTTCAACTAAGAAAATTCGCCGTTGGTTGAGGTGTTGAATTTCCCCTGGGGCAATGCCCTGTTCTATACTGGCGACATCTCCCAAACGGACTAACTCGTTGCTGTCAGAAAATAAAGGCAGCGATCGCAGCAAACTCTGACGAGAAATCTCCCCTGGAGGCAGTCGCAAGCGCATATCTACCAGGCGATCGTTGCGTTGCAATTGCGTCACCACCGACCCATCTAACGCCGTCTGAACGGTTTCGCCGATCTCCTGGGCAGAAAGTCCCAAATCTGCGGCCCGTTGCCAGTCCGGGCGAATTTGAATCTCTGGTTGTGGTTCGGCTGCATCGGGTTGGTAGCGGGCTAGAGTGGCCCGTTCTTCTAATGCTTGTAACACCATTCGTCCCGCTTCATCCAGTTTTTTTGCGTCCCGTCCTTGCAGCATAATATCAATGTCGTCGCGCGTGGGAGAATTACTGACCGACAGCCCTCGTACCGACTCGGGACGCATCCGAATTGAGGTTCCGACTAGGGGAATGTCGCTGCTAATTTGTTCGTTAACGCGATCGACAAATGCCGCTACACTGCTACCCGAATACAGAGAGATTGTACTCGAAGCCCGCAACGCATTGGCACTGGTGGCACTTCCAAATAGAAACCCTCCCGCCGTACTAAACGCATATTCGGTTTCCGGTTGCAACAACACTACATCGTCGATCGCCGCCATGACCCGGCGGTTGTCTTGCAAAGGCGTTCCGGGGGGAAATTGTGCTACGAGTCGCGCCTGTCCGGTATCAATGCGCGGTAAAATTTCTTGGGGCAATTGTTGTGCCATCCACGCGCTGCTGCTGGCGAGCACAGCAACCGCTAGGATAACAGTTAGCAAGCGAAATCGTAACACTCCTGCTAACACTTGCCGATACAGTATTGTTAGTAATTGTACGCCGCGACCGAATAGCCATATGGGAGGGAGGCGATCGCAGCGACTTGAAAAGGGAATTGCTAACAACCGGGCTGCCAATGATGGAACCACAGTCAGGGCGATCGCCATGGAAGCAGCGACGGCGAAACTAATGGTTAAAATCAGTTCGTTGAACAGTAGAGAAATAAATCCGCCTAACATCAAAAACGGCAACACGGCCACTAAGTTGGTACTGGTGGAAGCCAACAAAGCCGATTCTAATTGTTGCGCCGAAGTTTCCGCTTGCTGTTGCACCTGTTGGGAAAACTGGCGTTTGTTGCCGTTGGCTTCCGATTTGGCAGTCTCTACCCCTTTGGCAATATTTTCTAGCATGACGATCGCGTTGTCAACCACAATCCCCACCCCTAACGCCAAACCGCCCAAACTAAAAACATTCAGAGATAGACCGAACAACCCCATCAAAATTGTTGCGGTCAGGGTTGCCAAGGGAATTGCTAAAACCACGATGAAGGTTTGCCGTAGAGAACCGAGAAAGAGAAGTACCGCGATCGCGGCCAGTCCCGCACCAGAAAATCCCGCCACCAGCACGTTTTGAATCGAATTCTCGATAAACCGGGATTCGTCCAATGTCGTTTCTAGCTGCATATCCTCCGCAATTAGCCCCGAACCCCGCAATTCCTCCAGTTTTGCCAAAACGCCCTCCACCACTTCTACGGTGTTGGCTTCGGGTTGTTTTTGGACGCTGACTTTCACTGCCGGCCGACCGTTGAGGGTGACAAAAATGCGCTGTTCTTCAGTGCCGTCGATGACTTGGGCCACGTCTTCGACATAAATTTGAGCGTTGCTGTTCTCCTCTCCACTTAACGCCACGCGGCGAATTTCTCCTGCATCTCGAAATCGTCCCGCCACGCGAGTTAAGGTTTCTGTATCGCCACCGCGAATCAAGCCTCCCGATGTGTCTTGGTTGCGGCCTTGCAAGGCTTCAGTGACATCAGCAATATCCAATCCTACCGCTTGCAAGCGATCCAAATCGAGATCGACGCGCACTTCTTCTCGGATTCCCCCGGATACATCGACGTTAGCAACACCGGGAACCCTTGTCAGTTCGCGGGCCAGTTCTTCATCGGCAAAAATTCGCAAGTCCACCGGACGCAAAGCGGAGGAGGTGAGGGCAATTTCGTAAACCGGAAGTTGGGAGGGATCGAATTTGAATAGACGCGGCGTATCGATGTTGTCCGGGAGGCGATCGCGGGCGCGATTTAAAGCCGCCGTCGCATCGTTCAAGGCGCGATCGATGTTATCTCCAGGTCGAAAAAACAGGTCGATACTGAGTCGTCCTTCGCGAGTTTGGGAGAAGATTTGTACCACGCCTTCGGTGGCGGAGAGGGCTTCTTCTAGAGGTCGAGTGATGTCGTTAACTGCCACTTCTGGCACGACTCCCGGTACGTCGAGGCGCAAACCAATGCGAGGATAAGTGATACTCGGAAGTAAGTCCACTGGCATTCTAGAGACTACAAACCACCCCAAAACCATGACGGCGAGGGTGAGAACGAATGTACCGATATGTCGGCGAATGGCAAGGGTACTCAGGCTGGGCATTTTGGGGGAGGGGGAGAGGGGGAGACAAGGAGAAGGGGAGATATCAGATTCGATTGATGGTACGCAATTGTCTAGCTGAGAAGCATTCGCCCAAGTCAGAGAAATAGCTGTTGAGTGTTACCCATACACTAACGCTCCTATCCATATATACCATTAATAACTGATAACCACCACCCCTCTTCATTCGTCAATACGTCTGGATCGATTTCTCGAAGCTGATTTTCAAAATCTTCTATTGCTTGATGTATCTCTTCATCATTATCGACGTTTGCATCTATTCGGCATTCCATTTTCTTATACGCGATTAGAGATTGAGCAAAACAGATTATGTTTGTATTTACAAAACATTCAGATAATCCGCTCTCATCAATGGCTAATATGTTTTCACTGTCTCTATCGATCCCTATACATATATAAGCGTATATTAAGCTACAATCGTTCACTTCAGTGCGTGAGGATTGGTATAACTTTTCAGTTTCAAAGTCATATTCTATCCCTAGTACATACAATTGCTCTCGTTTAGATGACAGACTTGAAAGCGAACTAAATCCTAGAGAAAATTTTAGAAATAGAGATTCGTATTCGCTTGGCAGCCCTGTAGTTCTTAGAAAATGCAGGCTTTTTTCTGAAATATTGATATTCTCAACTTGTCGAGCAGATGCTTGTATTAAGTTTTTGCCAAATAGTTCGTGCATTTCATTGTGTAATGTCATTTACATCTCTCCATGATAGGTAAAGTCAATTCAAATTCAGAGCGATCGAACGTTTCAAGTCAGTTGATTTGGCTGCTAACGAAACGGCTGACTATCCAGATAGATAGCTTAAAATTTGCAGGATCCTTGAATGCCAGCGCATCCATATCCATATAGATAATACCACTAGAATAAAGATCGTGCCTGTAGCTACAAAAATGTCAGTCCAAAAAGCAACTGAATTATGTCCTGGATTTTCTAAAGAAATCAATCGAGATGGGATATCTATTATTACCCAAGCCAAAGATATAGACCAATAGATCGATAGCCAGTAATTTTCCAGATCTAAAGGAGGACAAAGAAGAATATAACGCCAAACTAAAACCAAAGGCACAAGCATCAAGAAGTTCTTGAGAAGCTCAAAGGAAATTTCCTCTTTTTCTTCCGTTGTCGAATTATGCCAGCTATTTGAGTTAAATAAGACTATACATTCTAGGATGAAAATAGTTCCAGAAGCGGCTAGCGTTAATAAAAGATCGTGATGGCTACACATGGTCGATCGCGTCCTCCAAAAAGTTTCGTTTTGTCCGTCGGTGAGGGGACGATCGCCTCAATAGTTTCCATTTTACCATCACGACGGACGATCGTCCTGGATCCAGATGGGAAAATTTGCCAAGGCTACAACCGAAGCAGGCGCAGCAGGAGTATAATGATCGGGAGAAGGCGCGATCGTCCCATAGGCAGGCGAGATCGCAGAAGAGGTGACACTGTATGAACGCTCGAGAATTTGACCGAAAATTTGATGCGGGTGAAGATATCAGCGAATTTCTCGATATCGCCAACGCCAAACACCCACAACGGGAACAGCAACGGATACACCTCGATTTACCAATATGGATGGTGGAACGTCTCCAACAAGAAGCCGATCGCCTGGGAGTTGAACCGAACGCGATCGTCGAGACTTACCTCACCGAACGTTTGACTTCTATCCATTGATATCGAATCCGGTCGATGGTACAATCCGATCCACTTGGGATTAGGCTAAGCATTCACCAGCCTCTACGAGAAATTCAAAGCGACATTTGTGGAAATCGATGTCATTGTAGGGGCGATTCGCGAATCGCCCCTACAGTTAAATATTTGTTGCAAGCATATTGAAGGTTGGTATGATATAATGCGATAACGTATTGCTAATCGCTAAGGAAGCTACGCCTTACGCTTTGTCCGTCGGTGAGGGGACGATCGCTGCGAATCACAAACCGATCGCCCGGTACGATCCCCTCGATAATTTCCACTTTACCATCGCGACGATCGCCGATTTTCACGGCCCGCGCTTCTACTTCCGTTTCCGGTTCGTTGTCGGTAACAATAAAGACAGTATTGTCCTCAGTCATGCCAATATTTAAAGCATCTTCAGGAACCCAAGCCGTGTTACTGCGTGGTGTTTGAATTGTGACGCGGGCCAGAAGTCCACTGGCGATCGCCTCGTCTTCGAGTTCTCCACTGTTCAGCACAATTTCAACCGGAATCAACCGCGCCACCGGATCGGCGACGGGGGAAATTTGGTTAATGCGGCCGACAAAAGTTTCGCTGGGAAACGCATCGAGTTTCACATCTACTGCTTGTCCTAAAGAGATTTGTTCGCGATCGCGATCGGGAACCTCAATTTGGACTTCCACTTCGCTAAAATCTCCCAACTCCAATATATCATCCCCCGTCTGTACGATGTCTCCCGACTCCACAAACCGTTGCAAAACCACACCGTTGAGAGGCGAAATCACATCCGTATAGGCGAGTCGCTGGCGAACGCCGTCCACCTGCGCTTCTTGGGCGCTAACGCGCTGTTGCGCCGCTTCAATAGCGCGATCGCGAATTCGTACCTGGTCTTGCGCCCCTTGCAATTGTTCTTCTAAAGTGCGAGCATTTGTCCAAGCGGTTTCGGCATTTTGTCGCGGAACTGCCCCCTGGTCTGCTAAACTTTGAAAGCGACGGGCATCGACGCGGG
>CAKZKB010000480.1 GCA_937121005.1 uncultured cyanobacterium
ACCCCATCGTTTCCAGTTCGTTAATGTGGGGATTGTCGCCCACTTCAGCATTGAGAAAACCCGCCACCAGTTTGAGTAGTAAGGGATGGTTGTCCGCTTGCGCCGAAAACGTTTTTAACTCCTCATTCGTACCGCTAACGCCCAAACACTGCAACAACGCGGCTCCGTCTTCTGGCTGCAACCCCCGTAACTGGAGATGGTGCGGAGCAGTTTCTTGCAGTTGCGGGATCTGTTGCGTCGTCACCAAAATCTCGCTCTGCTGGCAGTGGTCGAGCCAAGCGGTAAAAAACTGTTGGTAGCTGCTGTCTCGCCAACCGCCATCGGACTGTAACAGGGTTTCCAAGTTGTCGAACACCAGCAAATAGCGGCGGTTGCACAAGGCTTGTACTAGCTTAGAGTTGAGATACAACTCGTCGATTTTCTCCACTACCTCGACAGGCATTCCCACCAATTCCCGCAGCACTTGTCGCGCCAAACTGCTAAAGTTAGGACGCAGGCTGACATCAACCCAATATTTGCCATCAAAGCCATCGAGTTCGCGGCTGAGTTTGGCGGCGATCGTCGATTTTCCCACACCGGGCAAACCGACAATAACCGAGAGTTTCACATTTTCATCTCGCAGCCATGCGGTCAATGTTTGCATCTCGGTTTGTCGCCCGATAAAATGGGTGAAGGAGGGCGGTGTATCGCCGACGATCGTCGAGGTTTGTCCCTCTCGCGGTTGGCTCATCTCCTGAACTACCGCAATAATTTCTTCTTTGCTTTGGACGATCGCAGTTCTTGTCTCCTGATGTTCCTCCCCGATCGTCTGTTTTATCCGTTCTTCCATTTCCCGCAGTTCGCGGACAATGGCGATCGTCGCCTCATCTAACCCCGACTCGACTCGCTGCAAACACTCATCGAGAACTTGCGAATCGCCCCTCTCGACAACGCGCAATTGTGCTACAATCTCCTTAACTTCTGCTTGCTGCGCCTGCAAACTTTGCAGTCGGTCTACTATTTCCGCGGTCGCCGACAGCATCCACCCCCGATAGGCTTCTCCCCCTTGTTTCAAAACTTCACGCAACGCCTGCGGGAAAATGTGGTAAAGTTGGTTAGCGAGAATGCCTGTAAAGTGCGGCTCCAGTTGTACGTCGGCTTGTTGGCACAATCGATCGATAAACTGTTGCCAACTGGGAACATCTAAAGCCGTGACATTCCTAAATTCATCGGCCTTGCGGGCAAAAAATCCCACGAGGCGATCTTCGGTAATGGGAGAAAAATCAGCCGCGATCGCCTCTGTGGCTTCGTACCAAGCCGTTTTAGCTCTCTTTGTTAAGATTTGTAAATCCCGGCGAACGTGCTGAAATTCGGGATAGTCTTTCGGTGTGGCTTCCAATACCACCGCGATCGCGATTCCTACCGCCTGCGTCAAGTCGTGGTTGGCTAGCGGATCGCCACCGTCGGGTAACTGTTCGGCTATTTTAGCAAACTCGTTGGCACTGTGGCTAATTAAAGCATTGCTGACGGTTCCAAAAATTCCCGCCGCCACGCTACCGAGGGGCCCGTAAGTCGCAGCCAGTCCCGTCCACAAAGACGCACCCGCCAACGAGTACGAAAACTCTAAAATTTGCTGGGTTTGCTTTTTCATACCCGGCGCGATCGCGGTTAGGATCTATAATAGCCGATCCGAAGGTTAAAGCCAGAAACTAAGAGGTTTAAGCAATTCCCCCCTTAAGATCCCCCTCCCGTCCCCCTTCGTAAGGGGGAAGCCAGAGGAAGGCTTCGCCAGTTTGTTAAACGGGGGTTAGGGGGGATCTTTCTATGGTTTTCGCACTTGCAGCACGAAAAACCCATCGCGATCGTCGAGTTTTTCAATGGCATAACCCGACATCTTTAAGCCGTCAGGAACCTGTTCGACGGGTTCCCCCGCATCGATCCAGACTTCCAAGAGTTCCCCGGCTGCCATTTTTTCAAGTTGTAACTTTGTCCGCACGAAATTAATCGGACAGGGCGTACCGCGCAGGTCGATCGTCGCGTCGCTCATTGTCGGAACAGACCTCCTAAAAAGCCTTCAATGCCTCCCTTTCCCGTGCGATCGCCCTTGATTTTCGCCAAGCCTTCCAAGTGCTCGCGCTCCTCAGCCGTGATTTTAGTCGGAATTTCCACCTTCACGGTTAGTAAATGATCGCCGCGACTGACCGGGTTGCCCAAACGAGGAACCCCCTTATCTTCTAAGGTCAACAGGGTATCGGGTTGAGTTCCAGGGGCGATCGTCACCTCTTCCGGGCCATCTACCGTGTTCACTTGCAAGCGACAGCCTAAAATTGCCTGCAAGTAACTAATCGTCACTTCCGACAGAATATTAATTCCATCGCGGCGAAACACTTCATGTTCCTTGACGAACAAATAAACGTAGAGATCGCCGGCCGGGCCGCCTTGTTTGCCCGTGTCACCTTCCCCTTGCACCCGCAAGCGCGTCCCGTTGTCTACTCCCGCCGGAACCGTAATTTTCAGCTTTTTGGTTTCTTGGCGCTGTCCTTTACCGCCGCACGTACCGCATTTTTCCTCGATCACCTGTCCCGCACCGTTGCACGTCGGACAGACCGAAACCTGCGTGAAACTCCCAAACGGAGTCCGGGTGGCGCGGCGCACCTGGCCGGCTCCGTTGCACGTCCCGCATGGCCGGGGTCGGGTTCCGGGTTTGGCCCCCGAACCGTTGCAGGTTTCGCACTGCTCCAGGTGGCTGATGCGGATCTCCTTTTCGCCCCCGGTAATGGCTTCGTGGAAGTCCAATTTCAGATCGAGGCGCAGATCGTCGCCTCGGCGCGGCCCGGTACGGCGGCGAGCGCCCTGAGCCCCTGCTGCACCGCCGAAACCGCCACCAAAAAAGGTCTCGAAAATATCAGCCGCGAAGCCGCTAAAGTCGCCAAAATCTTGGAACCCGGCTCCTCCGGCTCCGGCGGCCCCGGCGCTGACCCCGGCTTCGCCGAAGCGATCGTATCTGGCCCGCATTTCCGGTTCCGACAGCACTTCGTAGGCGCGGTTAATTTCCTTAAACCGCTCCTCGGCCCCGTCTTCTTTGTTCACGTCGGGGTGATATTTGCGAGCCAGACGGCGGTAGGCTCGCTTGATTTCTTCTTTGCCCGCATCGCGAGCAACACCTAAAAGTTCGTAGTAGTCGGCAGCCATAGGGCGCGGTTGGGGGCTAAAAAACAGGTCTATTCAAAGGGGTTGATGTCGGTGCCTTCGTCAGCAGAAGGCGGGGGCTCGGAAGCCGGAACCTCATCGCTAGCAGGCGCGCCAAAGGGATTGACGATCGCCTCTTCATCGTCGTTGTCTCCACTGCTGGCCGCCGGGGCCGCCGGGGTTTTGGGGGGCGCTTTTTGCTGGCGCGCCGGGGCCGCTGGGGGCTTAGGCGGTCGCGTCCGGGTGGGCGGAGAGGGGACGGGAGGATGGGAAGCCGCAGGTGCTTCTTCTACATCTTCCAGTTCGTCTGTTTCGGCCGGTTTGGGTGGGGACTGGAAGGCCTCGGGGTTGGAGAACAGATCCACTTTAGCAGGGTCGGGAGGCGGCGCTTTGGGAGGCGCGGGCGTTTCCGACATCCCATCGATTTCGGCTTCGAGATCGTCGAGGGAGGTTTCGCCACCTGCGGACGGGGGCGTTTCCCCATCTGAGAGGCCCTCTTTTTGGCGGTAAACCGCCGAACCAATGTCGAGTAGAGCCGCTTGGAACTCGTTAACGCGATCGCGTAACACCTCAACATCAACGGCGTTGTCGGCCAGGGCTTCTCGGAGGGCGGCGGCTTTTTCGGCCGCGATCGCCGCCAAGTCCTCGGCGATCAGGTCGCGATTGTGTTTGAGGGTATCTTCGTAATTATAGAGCAAGCTATCGGCTTGGTTGCGTAATTCTGCTTGCGTTCGCTGTACCAAATCTTCATCGGCGAAGGCTTCGGCTTCCCGGCGCATCCGTTCGACTTCTTCTTCGCTCAGGCCCCCGGTGTTGGCGATTTGGATGCTCTGTTCGCGCCCCGTACCGCGATCGCGGGCTGAAACCTTGAGAATGCCGTTGGCATCGATATCGAAGGAGACTTCGATTTGCGGTACGCCACGCGGGGCGGGGGGAATGCCCACCAGCAGGAATTTCCCCAGGCTTTTGTTATCGCGGGCCATAGCCCGTTCCCCTTGCAGTACGTGGACTTCCACCGAGGTTTGGCCGTCGGTGGCGGTGGAGAACATTTGCGATTTGCTCGTGGGGATAGTGGTGTTGCGATCGATGATTTTGGTAAACATTTCTCCCAGGGTTTCGATCCCTAGAGAAAGGGGCGTGACATCGAGCAACAACACATCTTGAACTTCGCCGCCGAGGACTCCGGCCTGAATGGCGGCTCCGGTAGCGACGGATTCGTCGGGGTTGACGGAGCGATCGGGTTCTTTACCCTTAAAAAAGGTTTTGATGGCGGTTTGTACGGCAGGAATGCGCGTGGAGCCGCCCACAAGAATAATGCGATCGATATCTGCAACGCCGAGATCGGCATCTTCGAGGGCTTGGCGCACGGGTTCGAGGGTATTTTCAACGAGGAGTTTAACCAGTTCCTCAAACTCAGCGCGGGTCAGTTCTTGCTCGACGTGCTTCGGCCCGGATTCGTCGGCGGTGATAAAGGGTAAGTTAATCAGGGTACTTTGGGCGCTGGAGAGTTCGATTTTGGCTTTTTCGGCCGCTTCGCGAATCCGTTGCAAGGCCATTTTATCGCCCGCTAAATCGATGCCCGTGTCTTCTTTAAAGCGATCGACGATCGCGCACAGAACGCAGTTATCGAAGTCGTCGCCACCTAAATGGTTGTTGCCCGAGGTAGACTTGACCTCGAAGATGCCATCGCCCATTTGCAGGATGGAGACATCGAAGGTTCCGCCGCCGAGGTCGAACACGAGAATTTTTCGATCGCCCTCTTGCTTGTCCAACCCGTAGGAGAGGGCTGCCGCCGTCGGTTCGTTGACGATCCGCAACACTTCCAACCCGGCGATCGTCCCAGCATCTTTAGTCGCTTGGCGCTGCGCGTCGGTAAAGTAGGCCGGAACCGTAATCACCGCCTGGTGTACGGGTTGCCCGAGATAATCTTCGGCATCTTTTTTGAGCTTTTGCAAGATCATGGCCGAGATTTCTTGCGGGGTGTAGGCGCGATCGCGAATTTCGACATCCACTGTCTCGTCGCGCCCCATGACGCATTTGTAGGGCACTCGCGATCGCTCGGTTTCGGTGTCCTTCCAGCGCCGTCCGATAAACCGCTTGATACTGAAAACAGTATTTTCGGCATTGGTGACGGCTTGGCGCTTGGCCAGTTGCCCCACCAAGCGATCGCCCCCTTTACCGAAACCCACCATACTCGGGGTGGTGCGCCCTCCTTCAGAGTTGGCGATCACCACTGGCTGGCCCCCTTCTAAGACCGCCACGCAACTGTTGGTGGTTCCCAGATCGATACCGATAACTTTGCCCATAGTAGCCTAGCGTCGCGAATTCATCTCCCCGGCGGGAAAAAGCGATCGGCTCTGGCACGGCCAATGCTTTCTTTCCCTACTGTATCGCCCTTCGCTCGATTTTGCCCGCCAACCGCTTTGTGGAATTCAGAATTCACCAATTCAAAGTTCAGAATTTGAAGCCCACGCGATGTCCAAAACCAGGGGATCCTCGAGCGGTTTTGCGGTGGTTGTCCGCGAATGTTTAGGTCTCCGGTTCCGTGTTGTCGGACTCCTCGCTGGGAGGTTCGGCCGGGGCTTCTTCGTCGTCTTCCGGGGCGGCGGCCACTTTGACCATCGAGTGACGCAAGACGCGATCGCCGAGCATATAACCGCGCATCAGTTCCTCGATGACGGTATCCTCTGGGTGTTCGCGGCTGGCTTCGCGCATCACCGCCTCGTGCAAATTGGGATCGAAGGGTTGCCCTTCCGGGCGCATGGGGGCCACGCCCAAACGCTTGAAGGAATCGACCATCTGCTTGTAAATGCTTTGATAGCTTTTGTGGATGGTTTTGGCTTCCTCACCTTGGGGGTTTACCTGCGATCGCGCCCGCTCGAAATTATCCACCACCGTCAGCAATTCTTTAAGGACGCTGGCTTTGACTTGGGTTTCGAGATCGTCTTTTTCTTTGGCGGTACGCTTGCGGAAGTTATCAAAGTCGGCCGCCAAGCGAGCGTACTGGCCTTTGATGTCCTCGAGTTGAGCCATGGTGGCTTCTCGTTCGGCCTCGAGGGCTTCTTTGGCCATCATCAAGGCGGCGACGGCCTCGTGGTTGCCCGGTTCGCTGTTCGCCGTCTTCGGTTCGGGGGAGGCTTCGGCTTCCGGGGCGACGGTGGGTTCGCTCTCGGGCGCGGGGACTTCTTCCGGGGCGGCTTCGGCCTCGGCGGTGGGTTGAGTTTCTAGCTCCTTGTTTTCCTCTGTCATAGCTTAGATAGTGGGGTTATTCTCGATCTGCGGGTCTGGTGGCGAACGACAGCCGAGCGCCATGGCGCTGGCTGTTTCCCTCCCGTGACCTATTTTGACACCCGAAGCGCGATCGGTGCAAAGGATCTGCTCCGTGCGATCGCGATCGCACTGTTAGGTAGGTGGCGCAGTTGTGCAGCTTGTTGCGTCCGGTGAGAAACGCAACGAGGGAGCAGGAGGGTTAGGGGGGATCTTTTTCATTCGCAATTCCGGCGGCGGTGGCACTGTCGGAAACGGTTCCCGAATTGTGTCCGATACCAATGTTTCCCTTTTGATTGTAGGGGCCTTGACCGCTCGCGCTTGCCTTTATGTTGTTATTGATAACTGGCTTCATTCCTTGGAACAATGCACAAAACGCATCGACCTCTTGCAATTCTTAACAAACTTTTCAAATTCAAATTGTGTAGCCAAGATCCCTCGTTCCCTGGCTCTGCCGGGGAATGCTCTGTCGAGGCTCTGCCTTGTGTAGAATGGAGGCAGAGCCTCCGAGGTGCGTAGCGCCGCAGAGCGACGCGACGAGGGGCCTAAACCTTATTCCCCTCGCAATCGATCCTTGACGCTTTCGGCGATGCGGTTGCCCAAATAGTCGGGAATAATGCTTTCATTCGGCCCCAACAAATACAAAATTAACCGCGTCCGTCCCCGCCAAACTAACAAGTTGGCATTCACCACTAACAAATCTTCTTGCCAGATCGCATACATCACCTTATAAAATAAACCCGGTTGGTTGTCCGCTTCGATGAGCAATGCAGGCAAATGAAACACCGGATCCACGTAAAATTCCGTTTCCACATCCTCCAAACCCGCATCTAAATTAAACTCAACCGCCAGCATTTCTTCGACTTCAAATTGTCCCGCCAACGCTTCGCGCACCGCACGGGCCACATTATCGGCAATTTTATCACTGAGTGCTTTTCCTCCCCGAGAGACAACCAACTTGATAAACACCAACATGGGAGGATAAATTTGTCCGTAGAGGCTGAGGCTGTGAATAGTTAACCCATAGGCAGAGAGTACACCAAAAATATCGCTGAGCAAAAACGATTGATTGCGATAGGCGAAGTGCAGGGCATTTTTACTCCCTTCCGGTCGCAGTTCGATGACCGCTTGGCGGGTTTTGTAGAGATGGTAGGCCAGTTTGAGATTTTGAAGCTGAATTTCACTGCTGACAAATTGCTCGTAAAATTGAGGAAACGCCCGATTGAAGCGTTTGAGCAGTTCTAAAGTAGACGATTTTAAACCCGATGCCATAGCGATCTAAATAATATTTGCTCGATCGAGAGAATCAACCAGAGGGGACGACAGAACCAATATGACAGATAGCGGACGCGGAAATGTCCGATCGCCGATCTAGTCAATTTTTCGGATATCCTCTCCTAGTCTAGCTTCGATCGCGGATTTGCCCTCAGTACCCCCGCAATGTCACAATAAAGGCGCGAAGCGATCGAGCCGCCAGTATGTGGGACACCATTGCCAAATCGATTTCCGAAGCGACGGGAGAACCGTTTACCCCAGACAACCGCCGCAGTGTTAGCGGTGGCTGTATCAATCAAGGGAGTGCCGTCAGCGACGGCCAGCGTACCTTCTTTGTGAAGTTTAACCAAGCATCGCGCCTGGATATGTTCGAGGCCGAAGCAGTGGGGTTGCAACAGATGGCCGACACGCAAACAATCCGGGTGCCCCGACCGATTTGTACCGGGGTAGCAGACGCTTCGGCGTATATCGTCCTCGAATGGCTCGATATTGGCGGGAGTAAAACCAGCGTCGCCGAAAAGATGGGTCGCCAACTAGCACAGATGCACCGCAAAGGGACGCGCGATCGCTTTGGGTTTGACTGCGATAATACCATTGGTTCGACCCCTCAGCCCAACCCCTGGACGGCCGACTGGGGCGAGTTCTTTGCCCAACATCGGATCCAATTTCAGCTAGACTTGGCTCGGCGCAATGGGGGATCTTTTGAGGGGTGCGATCGCCTGGTCGATCGCATCCCGGAACTGCTAGCAGGATACAACCCCCAACCCTCGTTACTGCACGGCGATCTCTGGGGAGGGAACGCTTCGGCGACTCGCGACGGCGAACCCGTCCTTTTCGATCCGGCGGCGTACTACGGCGATCGCGAGGCCGATATTGCCATGACGGAACTGTTCGGTGGTTTCGGCAGCGCCTTCTACCGCGCCTACAACGACGAGTGGCCCCTCGATGCGGGCTACGAACGCCGCAAACCCCTCTACAATCTCTATCACATCCTCAATCACTTTAACATTTTCGGTGGCGGCTATGCCAGCCAAGCACAGCGTTTAATTCGGCAAGTGCTGGCGTAGATGAGATGTCATAAAACCTACAGATTCCCTACGAGGGGTCTGCGATTTCGTTGTTGCCGATCGCCTTCTGCATTTTACCCAACCAATCGATCAGATTTCCTAACTGCTTGTCCGCTTTAACCACACCCAAACCGCGCACGAGTACCTTACCCGGTGCGTACATAAACCGCGATTGCAACGATTCGGGCAAACCCTCTTTCAGTAAATTCCAAGCCGGTTCTTCCATGGGTGTTTCGAGGATAACGTGCTGTTGTCCTTGGGGTTTAATCCGCGAAAAACCAATGGACTTGGCGATTTGTTTGAGTTCCATGACCTGCAACAATTGTGCGGCCCCCGTCGGTACGGGGCCGTAGCGATCGCTCCATTCTTCCGCAATGCGACGCAATTCTTCAGGCGATTTCGCCGCCGCCACTTCCCGATAAGCGCTCATTTTCTGCTCCAAATCTGGGATATAATCGGTAGGAATAAACGCCGTCATATTCAAATCGATTTGCGTGTCATCTACTTTAGGAATGTCTTGACCTTGAATTTCGCGCAAGCATTCATCTAGCATATCCATGTACAAATCGAAGCCGATCGCGGTCAAATGTCCCGACTGTTCGGCCCCCAACAAATTCCCTACGCCGCGAATTTCCATATCGCGCATCGCCAGTTGATATCCAGACCCTAACTGGCTGAATTCTTGCAAGGCCCGCAACCGTTTTCGCGCGATGTCAGAAAGTTGCTGCTGCGACGGATAGAACAACCAAGCGTAGGCTTGAATTCCCGATCGCCCCACTCGTCCTCGCAGTTGGTACAGTTGCGACAAACCGAACTTTTGCGCGTCTTCAATGAGGATGGTATTCACTCGCGGAATGTCTAACCCCGACTCGATAATCGTGGTACAAACCAAGACATCCGCTTCCCCATTACTAAAGGCGATCGTCACCGATTCTAACTCTGCCGAGTCTAACTGTCCGTGTGCCACTAAAAGGCGGGCGTTAGGAACCATTTCCCGAATTTTGGCAGACGTTTCTTCGATTCCTTCCACGCGGGGAACCACGTAAAACACTTGTCCGCCGCGATCGAGTTCTTGGCAAATCGCACTGCGAATAATTTCTAAATCGTAAGCCGACAAATTGGTTTTAATCGGACGGCGAGAGGGTGGCGGCGTAGCAATCAGGCTCATTTCTCGCACGCCAGAAAGGGACATATAAAGCGTGCGCGGAATCGGTGTCGCCGTCAGCGTCAGTACGTCTACGTGACTTTTTAAGTCCTTGATTTTTTCCTTATGGTTGACCCCGAAACGCTGTTCTTCGTCAACCACTAACAGTCCCAAATCTTTGAACTCCACCTCTTTACCCAGCAGTTGGTGAGTACCCACTACGACATCCAACTCTCCAGTGGCGAGGCGCTTTTGGATGTCTTTTCGTTCTTGCAAACTGCGGAAACGGTTCAGCAATCCGATTTGAATTGGGTAGGGTGCAAAGCGCTCTTTTAAGGTATGATAGTGCTGTTGGGTTAAAATGGTGGTCGGAGCCAACATCGCCACCTGTTTTCCTGCCATCACAGCCTTAAAGATACCCCGCACGGCGACTTCGGTTTTCCCGAAACCCACGTCACCGCAAACCAGGCGATCCATAGGGCGATCGCTTTCCATGTCCCGCTTCATGTCTTGGATCGCTTTTAGCTGATCCGGCGTGGGTTGGTAAGGAAACGAATCTTCTAGTTCTTGCTGCCAAGGCGTATCCTCTCCGTAGGAAAACCCGGTCTGTTTGGCGCGTTTGGCATAGAGTTTGAGCAAATCCACCGCCAATTTCTTAACCGCTTTGCGGACTTTATTTTTTGCTTTCTCCCAACTCTTGCCCGATAGCTTGTTTAACTGCGGCTTACTCCGTTCGCTGCGGCGATAGCGAGACAGTTCGCCCAGGCGATCGGCAGCAACGCGAAGGATACCGTCCGCATATTTGAGGACGAGATATTCGCGAGTTTCGTAGTCGATCGTCAGACTTTCTAGCTTGATAAACTGACCGATACCGTGATGCTTGTGAACGACATAATCTCCCGGTCGCAATTTGTTGGGATCGACTTGCTTGGAAGCGGCGCGGCGACGCTTGCGAATGTAACTGGGAGTGGCAAGGGAATGCTGGCCGAAAAACTCGCGATCGGTGACGATCGCCATGCGAAACGTGGGTAAAGTAAAGCCTTCGACTTCCGCTTGTCCCGAATATTTCAACGCCACTGGGGTATGCTGAGTTAAAGCGCGATCGATGCCAGAAAAATCGCCATCATTTTTGATAAACTGTGCCGGACAGTCGTGTTCTTGCAACAAGGAAACTGCCCGCGATGGCTGTGCGGAAATCAAAAAGACCGAGAAGCCTTTTTTTACTTCTCCGCGCACCGCTTCGGCAATTTTGGCGAACTGATGGGGAACCACAGGAACGGCACGACTGGCGAGATTGGTGGCTTTCTCTTTGGCGTTTTCTAGTTCGGATAAATCCAGACGATCGAAATTAGAGATGCGCTGCAAACATTCATCAAAACTGCAATGCAACTGGGCAACATTGGGATGTTGGCTGCGAATTTGCTGCCAGTGTTCTTCCGCGCGATCGTACCAGGGATCGCCATGGGCGCGACATTGTTCCGGTTCGTCAACAACGACTAGAGTTTCATCGCTTAAATAGTCGAGCAAACTTGCCGGATTCTCGAACGCCATGCCCAACAACAAGTTATAATTAATCGACTTCTCGCCATCAAAACCATCGCTTTGCGCCCATTCAATATCGCCCCCCTTCGCCGCGATCGCCTCGGCAATGATGTTACCAAATCCCGTCGGCGTGAGGACAACACCATCAACCGGATCCAGCGATCGCTGGGTAGCAGAATCGAACTCGCGAATGCTGTCGAGTTCGTCGCCAAACCACTCCAACCGCACGGGCAATTCTGCCGAAACGGGAAAGATATCGACAATATCGCCGCGCCGACTCCACTGCCCTTCCGTCTCCACTAAATTAACGCGATCGTAGCCCAATTGTGCTAAAGTGCGATCGAGGGTTTTCGCCTCCCACTCCATGCCTTTTTTCAACTCAATGCAGTGGGGTTGAAATGCGTCGCGGGGCGGAAGATGGGGTTGCAGCGATCGCGCTTGTGCCACGATCGCCCGGTTTCCGCCTTTCTCACCCACGAGATCGGCGAGAACCTGCATTTGTCCCCAGGTCATTTCATCAGAATAAGTCGGTTCGTAAGGCGACGCTTCGCTAGTCGGATAAAAATGTACCGTATCCCACCCCATAGCTTCTAATTGTGCCGCCCACCGTCCCGCCTCTTCCAGCGTCGCGGCGACTACGCAGAGGTTGCGCGGCTGTTTTTGTGCCAACGCCGAAGCCACCAACCCTTTGGGAAACCGGGGCACGCCTTCGAGTTGCAAGTGTTGCTGGCGGTTGAGTTTGTTTAGCAGTTCGCCAGCCAGGGGCGATCGGCTGAGGGTACGGACGATGGCGGAGAAGGGCATAGAAGCAAGGGAGTTGACACTCAGATGGAGAAAGACGATCGTCTGTCTTCATTATTGTATAAAACTATGAAGTCGCGATCGCATTTTTCTCTCCTGGATGAATTTGGGCGATCGCTGTTCTCCGAACGCCCTTCGGTTGTGATATGCTTTGTAAAACCGCAGCGCGATCGCTCGGATCGTGTTATTTCCCAAAATCGGCTAAAATGGCAGCATATTTCTGAGCAAGGGTGTCACCGTGAGCGAATTTCAGTATTACGAGTTTCAATCAATTAACCGCCGCTTGACTGCCGACGATCGCGATTATCTCAAAACATTGTCCAGTCGGGTGCGACTGGAAACCCATACGGCACGTTTTGTCTACAGTTATGGAGATTTTCGCGGCGATCCCCTCGTTCCTCTCGATCGCTGTTTTGATATGATGTACTACATCGCGAACTACGGTGTTCGTCAACTGGCATTTCGCCTTCCTAAAGGGGCGATCGATCCTGAAGCACTTTCTCCCTATCAAATCAGTCAGACGGATGCGATCGAAGTCAAACTGACAGAAAAATCTCTCATTCTCAATATCAAACTTGCTGACCAAGAATTCTGTACTGGATGGATCGACGACGAACAAGATGCACTTTCGCCCCTGCTTCCCCTTTACGATGACTTATGTAACGGCGATTTTCGACTGGTTTATCTTGCTTCTCGCCGCCTGCTAACTTGCGAAGGTAGCTACGATCCCGAAACCGATAAGCCTCTGGATGTTGCTATGCCAAAAGGGTTAGACAACCCCTCTCCGGCGCTTAAAAACTTCATCGATTTTTTTGAAATCGATATGGAGGAAATTTTAGGAGACACCCAGTCTGTCTAATTTTTCTTCAACGAGTCTCGCATTTTCATTGTATTGGCAAACTGCTTTAGCACTTGTAACACTCGATAGAGTTTGTTTTCGCGCAATAAGAGTAAAGAGAATACATCCGAAAAGTCATAGATCGCCGGATTTTGGTTGACTAGCTTGACAAACATATACAAACTTCCATCTGTCACCATCCCGTAAAGTGGTTCTCCACTGGGAGGAGATGCCATCATGTAAGCGAGTAACTGCGGTATTCCCGCTTCAAAAGAGATCGATCGCTTCGACTCGACAACCAAACTCCAAAACTGCTGTAAAAAGACTAACGTATCGATCCGCCCCCGTAAAACTTCATCTCGATCTTGTAACTCCATTTCAACAGCATACTCGTTAGTTATTAAGAAGGGTTCGTCGTAAAAACCAGCGAGTTCGAGTAAATGTGCGACGACTAACATATTAACCGTACTTTCTGCCATCTCTCCCGAAGCGCGATGACGATCGAACCGATACTTAATTTTATCTAAAAACGATTGCTCTGCTGCCGTCAACTCGGGGAGACGATCGCGCCATTCTGGAAAAAAATTGTCATCAGTCGCCGGAACGATCGCAAATCGTTCTTGCAGTTGTGCCATGCTGGTAATTACTCTGGCGATCGCCGTTCCTTGAGTCATAGATTTCGTGTCTTTTATGTCTTTGTGGTTTTCCCTCCAAAACGATAAATCCCGAATTAGCCAATGTGTACCATATCAGCATACTCCATCAACAACTCGTCATCGCTGAGACTGTCAGCTTCATTTTGCGGACTCCACAATAACTCAAACACTGCCAAATATTCCGGCGTAACCGCAGCCACTCGTTCCAATGCTTGCTGCACGTCTTCTGCCGAATAAACCGACTCGAATAGGGGTTTATCGTCTTCCGTTCCCACCAATAACGTGACCACAATGTAGGCTGGCAATTCCATATCCGGATCGGCATCGGCTTGGCGTTGGCGAATGCGTCCTTCGACATTACTAAACGTTTCCGTCTCGAACTTGCGACGTTCGGCGATCGACATTTCTTCAAACAACTGTCCGGCTTCCTCGCGAGATTTCACCGTTTTCGACTCGCTGCGGGCGTGCGTCCAGTATTCAGGTTTTCGCAGGAGAGCGAGTGCGGATTCTCGTAACAGTTCCACCCGCCCTTCTGGAGAATCGAGATCGGCATCCGCACTCATTTGTGTCAATTCTGATTGAATTTCTCGGGCGGCGGCTAACAGGGCCACTTGCAATTTGCTGACAGTGACAATATCGTTATCGAGTTCGGACGCGCCACTATCTTTGTTGCGGCTGAGAAGCCACCAGGCGATGAGAATTACGCCGCCAACGATGAGTAAAAAGAGCAGAAATCCAGCCATCGAGTTGCCAGAACGAGCCGATCGCGTTGTCGAATAGCTGCGAGTTTGGGTAGGTTGGCTGCGAGTTTCAGTCTCGAAATTGTCGCGGCGATCGTCTTCAACTTCAATTTCGTATTCGTTATTATTAATAATAACGGGAGCCGTCGTGCGCGATGGCGTGCGATCGGTGTTGCGGTTGGGTGTTGGCGTACTGCGAGGGGTCGATCGCGGTGCGGGAGACGGACTCGAAGGGGCAACAGGAACCGGCGAAGGTGAAGAAAAAGAACCGCTACGGACGCGCCCCCCAGTGTTACCGCTACCGCTACTGGGGGTGTTAGAAGAACTGCCCGAAGAGTTAGAATTAGAACCCGATCGGTTGCGCGTCGAACTGCCAGAAGAACTTCCCGAAGAATTGGAACCGCGCGATCGACTGCCCGAGGAACTACCACTCGATCGCGATCGCGACGGGCGAGAAAACGAACCGCCCCGGCTGCGTCCGCCACTGCGTCGGGCTTCGGCGACTTGAGGTGTTAGCCAGTCTTCGACTTGGGGAGAGCGAAAATCGAAGCTAACTTGATTGACTAAGGCAACAGCTAAGGCGGTACTCAGAAGCAGTTTGAATCGACGCATGGCTCAAAAAATGTTGATTGTTTTGTTATCGTTGCCCCCACGACCAGTTTAGCAGATCGATCGCGGGTTTGTCTCGTTCGATGCTGAATTATCGATCGGCCGTTGCCCGCGATCGCTCGGCAATCAGCCAATAGGCGGCGGTTTTCCCCTTACCTTTGACGTTAATAATACCGCGCTCCTCGAGCAAAAAGCAATGCTTCAAGCGCTGGTAAACGGCAGCCGTCACTTGAATTTTACCCGGTTCTCCCGATGATTCCATTCGCGAAGCCACGTTAACCGCATCGCCCCACAAATCGTAAATAAACTTTTTTCGTCCGATGACCCCAGCGACAACAACCCCCGTATTGATGCCGATGCGAATTTGCAAGTCGGTTTGATGTTCTTGGCGAAAAATTGCCACCGATCGCTGCATTTCTAGGGCCATTTTGGCAATGGCTTCGGCGTGGTCTTTTCTGGGAACGGGCAAACCGCCGACCACCATATAGGCATCGCCAATGGTTTTAATTTTCTCGAGGCCGAAGCGATCGGCCAGATCGTCAAAAGCCGAGAAAATGCGATCGAGTAACGTCACCAGTTCGACAGGTTTGAGGCGGGCAGAAAGAGGCGTAAACCCGACAATATCGGCAAATAAAATCGTCGCTTCTTCAAAATGTTCGGCGATCGCGCCCGGTTCTTGTTTGAGGCGGCGGGCAATGGGTTCGGGAAGAATATTGAGGAGGAGAGTTTCTGACTTTTCTTTTTCGTATTTTAACTGGGCCGTGCGCTGGGCGACTCGCTCTTCTAATTCTTCAAAAGACGATCGTAACTGAGCGGCCATGCGGTTAAAAGAATTGGCGAGAATATTGAGCTCGTAAATGGGACTGGCAGGCACTTCGCGATCGAGTTTCCCCCCCGCCATGGTACGACTAGCAATTCCCAAACGCTCGATGGTAATGTTAATCCAACGGGACGTTATCAACCCAAATATTGTTGCGATTCCGGCGGCTAAAAGACACAGTAAAATAGTGGTGCGCGTATGTTGTTCGATGTCTCCCATAAAATCTGTTTCGGGAATCACCACCACCACCAACCATTCTAAACCAAACTCATCGCGTAACGGGGTCACGCGCACTAATTGCCGCGTTCCTTCAAAACGGTAGGCAAATTCTTGGACTTCTTTGACCGCATTTAACGTCCCGAACTGCTGCGAAATAGCGGCGACAGTTACGCGAACCAATTGCGATCGACTGTTTTTAGCTAAATTCTGTCGCTTTTGTCTTCCTACTTTGACTGCATAGGTTTCGGGGGCCGAACTGGCAATCAACTCCCCACACCGTTCGACAATAAAGGCTTGACCGCCAGGGCTTAAATTCACCCCTTCGAGAAAGCGACCGAGATCGGATAAAATAATGTCAGATCCTAAAACCCCAAAAAACTGACCGCGATCGTCGTAAAGAGGGTAAGCCGGGGTAATATTTAAAACATTAAGATCGGCTGCCATATAAACTTCGCTCCAAGTCGGTCGCCCTAACACTTTGGCGCTTTGATACCAGGTTCGCTGGCGCGGATCGTACTCTTTTTGAGCCACTCGCTTGGTGCGATCGCCCCCTCGATCGAGAGCGTAAATTTTCATCAAAGGAGAGACAGATGTATCGCGCTCTTTCACTTCGTAAAGACCGTTGTCGTGGCGCTGTACGCCGATAAAATCTCCCGCTTCGTTGGCAAAATACAAGTAGTCGATATTTTCATCGAGGTGAATGCGATCGCGAAAATGTGCTTCTAACTCGGCAAAATTATTGGGGTCTAATATCCCGTTACGAATGGCGGCGGCGTTGACTTTATGGATTTGGTGGGTTAGTTGTAAATAGTTACCCACGCGATCGATAATCCGATCGCTCGTGGTACTTCCCAATTGCACGACAATATCGCGCACGGCTTCGCGGCCGTTGCGGACGGACAGCCATCCCGTCAACCCTACCGAGGCAAAAATTTGTAGCAAAAAGGGCACGACGAGAACGACGCGCAAGGGAAGTTGGCTGCAAGTCCGAGGCCGAGGGGGCAGTATAGACTTGAATCGCGATCGTCTCATGCAGAACCTCTGCGAGCAATGGGAAGATCGGGGTGAGGTTCTCGGAGAACGTCCCCGTCAATTGTAGCGTAAGACTCCAAAAGTCGGGCGATGCGATTTTATAACCGGCCCAAAAGCCGCTCGCGAAAATGGCCCTCTCGCCTCACGTTGTGCCATAATGATACCCAATAGTGTCGTAGCAATTCACAATAGTTTAGTGAAGATAAAATTTTTATTAACCAGTATGGCGATCGCTGTCGCCCTTGTCAGTTGCGGCGGCGAACCGGAAGAGGCGATCGCGCCTCCTCCTCCTCCGGCGGACGAAGATCTGCTCGTTTCTAATTACGCTCGCACCCTACTCGAAATCGAACCGCAGCGAGAAGCTGTTTACAATATCATTCGCCAAGAAATGGACGGCGAAGCAGTTCCAGTGGTCAGTTGCGATCGCCCGGAAACTTTGAAAGAAGTACCGCGATCGCAGCGCGAAACGGTGGTCAATTATTGCAATGCGGCCAAAGCGATCGTCGAACGCAACGATCTATCGGTCGAGGAGTTTAACTTATTAACTCAACGTCTCAAAGCGGATAGCGATTTGCGCGATCGCGTCCAAACCGAACTGGCAAATTTACAAGGCAATGCACCCGCTACCAACGAATAATAATGCCATCTTCTGCTTTTGAGGTGTGGATTCGATATGATGTAGGGGCAAACGGCGTTTGCCCAATCTGTAGGGGCGATTCGCGAATCGTTCCTACTACACAATCCGATCTGATATTACTCTTCTACCGGAATAATTTCCGTGTACTCGAATTCGTTAGGACTGCGACGCACGAGGGGATACGATCGCCCTTTGACTTCGATGGTTTCCTCTTGGCAGTCGGGCTTCGATGAATAATAGGATAGCACGTATTCTTTGCCGATAAAAGTTTCCATTTCCGTTGCCACTTCTCCCCGCCATTGGGTTTTTGTCACCAGAACGATCAGTTGGTTGGCGAGTTTGGGGATCGACTGGGCCACTTGACGGCGATAGGTGGCATCCAAACTTCCAAATGGCGAGTCCATAACGATAGGAAAAGTGCTACTATCTGGCCCCATTAAAGTATTTTTGCGACTCCACTGGCGCACGCAGTCTACAATTGCGCCAATAAAAGACAGGCTGAGAATTTGATTTTCGCCAGTGGAAGCGGCGACCATTTGTTCGCGTCCTGATGTATTTTCGACCAGCGTCAGTTCGTAGTTCTCGCTGAGTTTGGGAATGTAGGGAGCAAAAGAAATGCGATCGAAAATCTCTTGCACTCGGGCTTCTAAGGACTTTCTAAACTGGTCGTCGAGACGCGATCGCACTTCAATGAGACGATCGACGGCTTCGCGGGTGGCGGCGATGCGACGTTGGGCAAGAATTTGCTTTTGTTCGTTAAGAATTTGCTTGTCCAGTTCTTTGCTAACGGTATCGATTTCGGATTGTATATGTTCGATCTGCTGTTGGTTCGACCCGGTTTCGCGATCGCGATCGCTCGTTTTGGTTTCGATATCGTCCAAGCGTTTTTGTAACTGCTGAATGTCTTCGTCGGGATAGCGACGCAGTTTGTCTTTGACTTCATCGAGTTCGGTTTCTAAGCGCGACAATTCACCGCGCGACTGGTTGAGTTCTAGCTGAAGGCGATCGAGATCTTGCCAAAATTCTGCTTCTATATTTTCCATGCGATCGAGTTTAGCACTGATGCGGATGGCGGTTTCTTCCACATCTTCAGCCCCCGCTTTTTCCATCCACGATCGCACCTGTTGGTGGGGTGGGGTTTCGGGTTGCAACTGCGTCCCGCAAATACAAGTCTGGCGATCGAGCAATTGACGCACGAATTGACGTTTTATCCCGGTCGGAAGTTCCCCATTTTGTCGCCAACCCTCCACAGAGTCGCGAAATTTTGCCGTCACCGTCGGCAAGAAAACGCTATACCCTTTAGTCGAAATCGTTCGGGACAAATCGCGCTGCGTTTGCTGTAATTTGCTGGAGACTTCCGCTTCTCGATCCTCGAGTTCTCGCCGCAGTTGTTGCAGTTGCGCTGCCCCTCCTAATTCTAGCAGGCGACTGTTTAAGGTCTTTTTGAGATTGGCTAAATGTTGGCGATCGCCCTCGATTTCTGTCTGTCTTTGCAACAGGCGATCGCGTTCGGTTTCTAATTCCTGTTTTTGCTTGACGAGATTTTTGGTTTCTGGATTGCCAATGCCTTTAAGATGGTTTTCTAGGGATTTTCTCGCGTCTCCTAAATGGCGAATGGCGCGATCGAGAACAGTGACACCGAGCAATTCTTTGGTTGCGTCGGCAATTTCTTCCTTCTTATCTGCCCGGACAATTTTCTCGATTTGTTCGCCATCAAAAAAGAAATATTGATGCAAACTCGCAGGCAAAATGCGGTTAACAATGGCTTCGGCGGGTTGGGTAGGAGGCGACCACCTGCCATCTTCGGCGGCGACTTGCATGAAGACTTGACTCTTTCCCAGTTCGACTTCCGTTTCGTTTTTATAAGCCCGACACAGGCGTTTGACTTGATAGCGTTTGTTGTCGCGATCGAACACTAATTCTACCCAACAGACCACTGCTTTACCGATGTCTGCTTCGGCGATCGCCCGTTTGTTCACCAAGCGATCGGCGGCTGCAAATGCAAGGCTAAACTGTTCGTACAGTACCCATGTAAACGCATTCATCAGCGTTGTTTTGCCCGCACCGTTGCTACCGTAAATAACCGTCGTGTTGCGCGGTTCGCTGGCTAGCTGAATGCGGGGCGATCGCCCGTAGAACTGACGAAAATTAAACAGTTCGATGGAAATCGGTTTCACTGAATAACCTCTTTAATAATGGCGAGGATGTCGTCATTGATATTTCGCGGCGAGTCGAGATAGAGTTTATCTTTCTCCGCTTGCAGTACCCGTTCGATAATTTCGCGGACTTCTGGGGAAGCCTTGGCGATCGGTTCTTGAACGTTACTCAAAGCGAGGTTATCGCGGTAGGACGATCGCTTTTCAGAAACGAGTCTTACCGCAGCAGGTGGAGACGGACGAGGATAGGTAAATGCAGCCATTTCAACGAGCAACGAACAATGAACAACGAGCAATACCTCGGGCTGAAGCCGGATGCTTTATGATAAACTGTTTGCCCGCATTTTACAAGGGCGATCGCGATCCATTTGCCAATCGCTGTTAAAGAAGATGCGATCTATGATATCCTATAAAATCTGCCCAGATTGTTTGCCATACCGTACCGTCTATGAGCGATCGCCCCGAAATTACCGCCGCCGTTCGCCAACTTTACAATACTTAACAAGAGGCGCGATCGCCACTACTCAACAGCGAACCCAGTATATTTTCGCTTGTAAGGGGCGTGAAAGGCAAGAACAATATCTTCTTTGGGGACTCCCATTTCAGCGAGTTCGTCAGCGATACCAAATTCCGTGCCATCATGCTGGATCCAAATTTTAGGATCTTTAATATCGATTTGCAAGGAACAACCGCGAATGCGTCGATCGCCAATCCAACCCACACTCCAAAGTTGGTAGTGGTCTCGTTCGCGATCGATGACAATTTGCCGTTCGATATTGCCGTAAGAAGCCTTATACTGACCGTATTCTTTGACAATATCTTCGACGTATTTGCGGTAGCGTTCTAGTTTTTCCATTGGACGATAACCTCGTTATTGGCATCGAAAACAACTAAGTTTACTTGGTATTCAGCGATCGCACCTTGGGTAAACGGAAGTTGAAAAAAGTCGTTATAGATGTCGTGGGGAATAGCAAGGTATAGAATGCGATCGACATCCATTTGCCCCATAGAAAAGCGATAATTTTAAAATTGACCGAGGGCTTGATGAAAATCGCTAATAACGGACGATCGCAAGAAACTTTTGACCTCAACCGCAATTTTTTGGTTCTCTTTTTGCGCTCCAATTAACTTTTCAGCACCGAGATCGACATAAAGATCGACACCACCATATTCAATGATATACGGGTCGTCCGTAATTGTCCAGCCGTCGGCGATGAGGGCAGTCTTTACGGTTTCATGGTAAATGTCTTTAGCAGGCATAGGCGATCGTCTCACTTCTAAAAGTCTAGCACTTTTCTCTCTCGCAAGAACTCACGGATAAAATCAGCATACTCGCGCAAATTATCCTCTAAATAGGTTAAGTTTCCCCTCGCTTCCACCTTCCCTGCCGTATAAACTGTCCATGCGAGATCGCCTGCTAGATCGCTTTTAGACAAACCTTCGTCGTAACCATTCAGGGGGGTAGCGTGGTATGCTAAAGAGCATGGAAGAGAAAGTG
>CAKZKB010000481.1 GCA_937121005.1 uncultured cyanobacterium
CCCGGTTTCTCAACGGACAGACTCGAATTTTATCTGGCGATCGGCCAGAAACCGGGTTTCTGTTTGCCACATGAATGCTTAGAAAAAATATGAGGACGATCGCAGGCGAGAGTTGCGTTGTGCTTGATGTTTGGCTTTCTGTGCTTGTAACTTTTGCCAAGCAGCTTCCATACCGGGTTTCGGTGGCTTTTTAGCAAGTCGATCGATGAGATCCCGATTGCGTTCTTCGTAATACGCTTGCAGTTCCGCACAGGCTTTGACAACAGTTTGATACTCAGCTTCGACTTCAGCACGGTTTGTCTGGATGTAGGCAAGGGCTACGGTTATCTGTTCGTCGGTGAGGTTGAATAGCCCCTGAATGAATTGAGGTGGATATTGGGCGATCGCGTAGTCCATAATATCGTAAAGTGTAATGCGAGTCCCCGAAATCGTCAGCCCTCTTTCCGTGCGGACGATCGACACTCGATCGTCCGATTGCGACCCATTCGATTCCAAAATCATATACGATACCTTCACGCTGTCCTTTTAATTTTACAACAGCCAGAGCGAATGTCCAGTCAGGTGCGATCGTCTTCTGCTAAGATTGAGTAGGTCGAGAGCGATGTCATATGAAATTCCGTTAATCAATGCTAAAATCCGATCGCACTTGGGCGGCCGAAGCATTCACTATGTTCGCTTATCGGTAAAATCGTTTGTTAACTTGTGCGAATGCTTAGCCCCTACAAAATACCGTAACTGCTTTACCGGAGCCGAACTAATTAAGTACGCAATGAAACCAAACTGGGAACACAACTTTATTTTCACGATCGCCGCCGCCGCGATTCTCTATTTAGGGATTGTTTTCTTTAGCGGTGCGGACAAATTTGGCAGCGCCATCGCCCAGCTTCCGATTTGGCTGATTCCTTGCTTGTTGCTGTTAGTCTTTTTCGGATACTGCATCCGGTTTTTACGCTGGCAATGGTATCTTCAGCGCATGGGATATAAAGTTAATATTGCCAGCAGCTTTCGTATTTTCCTCGCTGGATTTGCCCTCACTGCTTCTCCCGGAAAAGCCGGAGAATCCATCAAGTCTATTTTACTGAAGCGATCGCATGACGTTCCCATCTCTCCTACCCTCGCCGCCTTGTTTTGCGAGCGATTTACCGATGCGCTGTCAGTGGTTTTACTGATTGGATTGGGACTTTCTGTCGGCGTTAAAGGACATTGGACGATCGCCCTGGTTGCGGGGTTGCAAATCGCGATCGTCGTCTTGTTGCAGCGTCCGGCAATTCTGAGGAAATTTCTGTTCGTACCGTTAAAAAATGTCCCCAAACTGGGCAATATTGTTGCTAAAATAGACGTAATGCTCGACTCAGCAAGACAGTTGCTCGAGTTAAAAATACTGATCGGGGCCACTTTTTTGGCACTCGTCGCTTGGAGTTTAGAAGGTATCGCCCTATACATTATTTTCCAATACTTAGGAGCCACCAGCGTCACCCTCAGCCAAGCCATTTTAATTCATACCTCCGCCGGGTTGCTCGGGGCGCTGTCATTTCTTCCCGGCGGGATCGGAACCACCGAGGGGTTGACAATTAGCTTTTCAATGGTTTATGGTGCGAGCCAGACTGCGGCGATCGCGGCTACATTGCTCATCCGGCCGCTGACGTTGTGGTTTGCCGTTGCCATTGGCATTATTGCCCTGCTATCTTGTCAAAAAAACGGGCGATCGCGTCCGAATGCACTCGATAGCGACGACGAGGAACGGGAACGTCAATAGTCGAGTTTCGTCTACCACTGCAACTGCTGGTACAAGTTAAAAACGTTAATGAGTCAAATTCCTTTATCGTCCGTGAAACTTGGCATCGTTTGTCCCATGGCAAACGAAATCGATACCGCAAAAGCGTTCGTTGACGCTGTTTTAGCCAACTGCGTCGGCTTCGATTCTGTCACCTTTTTTGCTGTCTTCGATCGCGCCAGCCAAGACGGAACTCTCGATATTTTAACCCAACTGGCAGCCACCGACAAGCGCGTTTGCGTGGTTTGGGATGCCCACAGTCGTTGCGTCGTCGATGCTTACGTGCGCGGTTATCAAGAAGCGATCGATACCCAATGCGATTGGATCTTAGAAATTGATGCGGGTTTCAGCCACAACCCCGCCGAGATTCCCAAGTTTTTCGATAAAATGCAGCAG
>CAKZKB010000482.1 GCA_937121005.1 uncultured cyanobacterium
TATTGGCCAGGAATTGGCTTTTGGCACGGTTGGCGGCTTCGGCGGCTTCTTTGGCTTTTTTGAGTTTGGCTTCTGAGTCTCTTAAAGCTGCTAGGGCTTGCTTGCGATCGGTAATGTCAATGGTAGAAACAATCACTTTTTTTAAGCTATCTTCGTAGCCGCGTGCCACATCTAAGTGTAGCAGTCCGTAGCCATCTTTACCGTTTGCCCGTCGGTAGTAAAATTCCGATTCAAATTGATGCTGTCCCTGGGCAAGTGCGGCCATTTCTTCGACTAGGGCGTTAAAATCTTGGGCGAAGAGTTTGGTCAGATCTAAATCTTTTAAAAATTCCGCTTCCGTTTTCGCACCAAAGCTGGTATAGGTGGCACGGTTAACGCGCAACACTTTTACCCGCCGCAGACATTCTAGCACTTCCTCGGGGTTGTTTTCAAAAAAGGTTTTGAAGTCGGTTACACCGGAGGCGGAGAGGCGATCGAAGCGTTTTTTCGCCCCGGAAAAGTCCTCTTCCCACAGCCGCAATGCGGACTCGTCGAACAGAGTTTTATACCGATTTTCGCTTTCGCGGAAGGCGGCTTCGGCTTCCGATCGCACTTTTAATTCGCGTCGCAGTTCGCGGGTGCGTTCTTCGATGCGACTTTCGAGGGTGCGCGAGTATTCTTCTAGGCGATCGTAGAGGCGGGCATTTTCTAAAGCGATGGTGGCTTGGGAAGAAAGCAACTGCAAAACTTTAAGGCGATCGCTGGTAAACGCACCGCTAACGAGGCGATTTTCTAGATACAAAACGCCGACGCATTTGCCGCGATCGAGCAATGGCATACACAGAAGCGATCGTAAAGGGTTACAAACCACATAGGGATCGGTGGAGTTGGGAATTTCTCGACTGGCATCGTCAAAAATTAGCGTCTCTTGGGTTTGGGCAACGGAAGCGACCAAGGTTGCAGGCACGTCGGTACAGTCTTCTAAGGGAATGGGGCGCAAAACAGTAGAAGACGAATGTCCGTCGATACTGCCCATGGCTTCGACAATTAGTTCTTTATTGCGTTCGAGAATTAAGGCACATTTTTGAGCCCCTGCATTCTCTAACGTCACTTGCAGCAGTCGCAATAACAGGCGATCGAGGCGAATTTCTCCTGCCAATGCGAGAGATGCTTTCATCACAGTTTCCAGATCCAGCATGGCGGAGGAACTGGTATGCGTTGAAGCGAAGGTTTCGGTACTCGAAACTTGCGGTAATGACATGGTTTCGCGGGCGCGATCGAGTTCTCGCTGAAACACGGGGACGATAAATTGCGGGTAGCGAGTTTCGAGATCGCGAATTTTTGCCCTCGCCCCCCAACGGGCGTAACTGTAGTAGGCTTCGGTAAAATAAACGCGGGCAATTTTGGGTTTTCCCCACTGAAGATAGAATTTTCCTGCGAGTTCGCGGGCGATCGCGGCTTCGGGGAGAAATCCATTATTTTCTGCCCCAGAAATGGCGCGATCGTAGGCATCGAGGGCATCGGCTTTTCGCCCCCAAAGTTGCTGGCATTCGGCGGTGACGAGATCGAATTTGTGCTGGCAATTTTCTGGCGAAAATGTTGCCCAGATTTGTAACTTTTTGCGAAGTTTAGCGATCTGGCGGTGGAGTTGTCGCTGTTGGGAACTTGTAGCTTGCGGGTAAACAGAAAGATAGGCGATCGCGCTGTAAAAATGGACGATCGGTACTAACGCCCCGGCGGTACTATCGAGGTAAGCGAGGGCATTTTGGCTAGCTTTCAAGACGCGATCGCCGCGATCGAAAAGAAGATCGAGAACCAATTGATGGGTATAAAAATAGCAGCAGGCGAGGCGATCGTCTGGTGAGGGAAGTTCGATCTTGTCGAGGGGATCGGCATTGTTTTCGGACTGCAACCCGGTGACAACGCGATCGAAATAACCGCAAATTTTCATCGCCTGCGGGCGTTCGGTGGCGGCGATCGCCTCTCGGTACTCGCCCAGTTCTCGCCCCAGAGTTTCCAAGTCTTTACCGCTAAAATAGGCAAAGTTAATATAGGTTAAAGCGGATTGAATGGCATCGTTCCAGTTGCCAATTTCGACAGCTAGGTTGTACGTCGTTTCCAGAGGATTTAATATGGTAGCGAGAGGTTGTTTCCAAGAGAAGACGCGACTGTTGACAACATAACTGACTTTGGTTTTAATGTCTCCGGTGTCATCATTTTCGGCTAGGGTGAGGGCGACATTTGCCAAGCGATCGCCAGCCTCAATATTGCCGAGGTTGCCACACAGCAGCGACGCATACAAACTATAGGCGAATGCGGAGTGGGGACTGTTGCCAAACTGCAAGGAGAGATCGACAGTTTTGGCGGCGATAAATGCCAAGCGATCGGGGAAGTTTTGCGCCGTCGGGACAAGTTTTGCCAAAATTCGCATCTGCGTCAAGCTGTTGCGATCGCCCATGGCAGGCAAGTCGGGTAAGGTTTCGATACCGCGATCGCCGAGTTTCTTCTCAATGGCAGCGAGATACTTTCTCAAGGTTGTTTTTTTACAACTTTTCGGGAGATCGCCACCCAATTGGGTGAGAATTTCTCGTGCAGTTTCTAAGACTTCAGCGTGGCGATCGCGCCGTTGCAAGGCGGTAATTTTGACTTCAAAACTGCGAACCGCATCTAAAGGAATTTTAGCACGATCGATCGCGGTATTAGCATAGTGACAACTGGCTTCCTCATCGCCATCGAGATCGGCGAGTTGGGCGGCGGTTTCGTATAAAGCTAAACTGAGGGGATACTGAGTTTCCCAACTGTCGCTTCCTAACAGGGAAATGCCCGTTTTGGCATAGCGAAAGGCTTCGCTATTGTTGGCGATCGCGGCAGCTTTGCGGGCAGTCATTAAATTGAGTTTGGCGAGGCGATTTCTTTCTGTATCATCCGCGATCGCCTCAATCCCTAAATTGAGTTGGCTGACAATAACAAATAGTTTGTCGTCGTCTAAAGAAATGCCGCTTTTTTGCTCCAGTTGACTCCAGCGATCGAGCAAACGGCGACCGATTTTATAGTGGGTTTTCGGTTTTTTCTCTGCGGGAATGGTGGTATAGGCGGCTTGGCGAACGCGATCGTGAGAAAAGCGATATAAAGGAATGGGTAAGTGGGAGAAGGAAGGCAGATCGTCTTCGCCGTGAAACAGTTTGTAGGCTTCGTTTGTAGGGACAACGAGAGCCTGTTCTAAGGCGATCCAGAGGGTGTTTGCTGTTTCTAGTAAAGATTTTTTAGAGGCGATCGCGAGGGTTTCGAGGTCGAATTGACTGCCAATACAAGCGGCTAATTTCAGCACGAAGCGAGTCTGTTCTGGCAAGCGATCGATGGCCCGAATGACGAACTCGGTGGCATCTTCAGCCAGAGAAATAGGGGCAATGCGATCGAGATCGTATTGCCAACCGCCGCTAGCTAAACTGTTTTTGTTGTCCTCAGCCGTGACAAAATAAATAGATCCCTCTCGATACAATGCCTCTAAAAACTGCTTAATTAAGAAGGGATTGCCGCCATTTTTTTGCAGGACTAATTCCGTGAGAGGTAAGGCATAAGTGCGATCGCAGTGCAGCGTATCGGCAATGAGTTGATTGACAGCCCGACGATCGAGGGGGTTTAACTCAATTTCTTGCAAGCAAGAGGGAGATCGATCGCCATCGAATGCGGCTGACTGTCGCAATTTTAGCACCGAACCCATGCGGGCGATCGTCTCAGCAAATAAGCTACCTTCTGCCACATCTTCGCTGCGATATGTGCCGACAAGCAACAACGATTGTAATGCCGAACTGTCGCGATCGCGAAATATGAACTCTGAGGAGACTAGCAACTCCAAAAAGTGCAAGGAAGCGCGATCGGCCCACTGCAAATCATCTAAGAAAATCCCTAAAGGACGTTGGGGATCGACCAGCGCCCAAATTAACTTTTGTAACAACAAATTAAAGCGATTTCGCTGGGCCATAGGTTCCAATTCGGGAACCGGGGGTTGTTTTCCTAAAAAGCGATTGAGTTCGGGAATGGCATCGCTTAAAACGCGCCCGTATTGACCGAGTGCTTTTCTAATTCTGTCGCCATATTCTCGTTGTTTCGTCTTGCTTTCCGCGCCAATTCTGGCAATTAAGCGGTGACAGGCTTGCAACCAAGCGCTAAATGGTTTATCCTGAGAACCGAAGTCAAATTGAGCGCTAATAAAATAGCCGCCGCGCCGAACAATTTCGGTTTGGACTTCGCGCACGAATGCCGACTTACCAATACCAGACACGCCAGAAACCAGTGCCAACTCGACTTGACATTGGGCGAGTCGCGCGTTACTGTAATGTTGTTGTTTGATGGCGCTAGCAACGCGGTCGAATGCGGCTAGCAGTGCCGACTTTTCTGCCTCTCGACCGTAGAGTTGTTCTGAAATCGAAAAGCGATCGCTGCGATCGCGAGTCCCAATCTTAAATTCGCCAATGCTGCCAGAATTGGCAAGGCGATCGCGGCATTGTTCCAAATCATAGCGCAACCCCGCCGCACTTTGATAGCGATCTTCGGGGGTTTTTGCCATCAACTTGAGGATGATGTTGCTGACGGCATCGGGTATGCTAGGATTGAGTTCAGTTAGAGGTGTGGGTTGGCGGGCGATGTGGCAGTGGACTAACTCTAACGGATCGCTCGATCGAAAGGGAACTTGTCCGACGAGAAGTTCGTAAAATGTCACTCCCAACGCATAAAAATCGGCCCGATAGTCGATCCCACGATTCATGCGTCCCGTCTGTTCTGGAGATAAATACGCCAGCGTCCCCTCTAAGACATTGGGGTTTTGGATCTCTCGTTCTTCTCGCGGCAAAACCGAAGAAATGCTAAAATCGATGAGGCGCACGACTTCTGTTTCGGGATGGATTAAAATGTTTTGCGGTTTGATATCTTTATGAATGACGCGACGATCGTAGAGTTGTTCGAGAATTTGCGCCAGTTGGATGCTAATATGGAAGAAGCGATCGAGCGGTAGGCGACGCTTGCGGCACCGAGAACTCACGTATTCCTGTAGAGAAATATCGCCTTCATCTTTCATCACCAACGCCAAACGGTTGCGATCGGTTTCCAAGGCAATGGGGCACACAATACCAGGAATGTTGAGGCTTTTGGCGATCCGATATTGATTGCGAAACTGGACTAAATCGTTAAACGCCGGATATTCATCGCGCAACAACTTGACGATCGCGGGTTGGTTGTCGCGATCGCGTACCCCCCGATAGACGAGGGTGCGGGCACTGTCATAGATAGGTTCGATGAGGCGATAGCCGCGAATCGCGATCGACATTGCTTGAGTCACGCCCAACGGAGAAATTGCTGCCCTGGTCGCTAGGGTTTACCAATTATACCATTACCGTCCGTCGTTGGCTTCATTTAAATTTGTTTCTTCGCCCTGCCTCCCGACTCAGGGTTAATACGCACGTCCGAATTGAAAGTCTCCGCAACAGCAGCGATCGCAGAAATGGACGCGATCGCGGCAGTAACGGCTCGTAAAATCCTCGCACCTAAAGAGACAACTGTAAACCCCGAAGCGATCGCGGTTGCAATTTCAGCCTCCGTCCAGCCACCTTCAGGCCCGGTAGCGATGGCGATCGTCCCTCGTCCTTCCGGGGGTAATGCCAACAATTGCGACAGTAAAGATGGGGCATTTTGTCGCGCCGCACAGATATATTTGGTCTCAGCGATACAGCTAGAAACCGCCACCGAAAACGACACCGGATCGGACACTTCTGGAACCACAAACCGTTCCGACTGTTCGGCCGCTTCTTTAACAATACGCCGCCAGCGATCGAGTTTGCGATCGCTAGGTTGTAGCAAAGTGCGATCGCTTTGCACCGGAACAATTTGCCCCACACCTAATTCTGTCGCTTGTCGTACCACCTCGTCAAAAGCATTGCCTTTGGGCATACCTGCAAGTAAAATGATGCGATTGGGTAACTCTGTATTGCCCGGTAAAGGTTTTTCCGCGATCGCGCCACTGGGATCTAAACGTGCTAACCACCAGCCACCGTCCCCATGCAACGCCACAAAGCGATCGCCGTCGCGCAAACGCAGTACCCGCCGTAAATAGCGTTCCTGTTCGGCAGTTAAGGTAATGGCGCGATCGTGCCATTGGTGTCGATCGATCGTCAGATATTTTAACAATGAACAATGAACAATGAGCAATGAACAATGAGCAATGAGCAATGAGCAATGAGCAATGAACAATACCTCTAGAAAAGGAAGAGGCTTGTTTCGAGATCTTCGGGGCAAATTTATATTTTTTAATCTACCATAAAGCGGGAATGCCTTCAACTTTTTTGGAAGCGGGAGGAGTGTCTACCCGATCGCGATCGTCTTCTTCATTTTCAACAGGGATATCATCCTCTGTCGGTTCGCCATTGTCTTCTCCATTAGTGATATCTTCGATTTCAACTGGGAGGGGATCGCCTGCTTCGGTATCGGTATTGCCATTTTCGGTAGAACTATTGGGAACTTCAGTCGCTTCAGGAATGTATTGTTCCGATGCAGGTTCTTCTGGGTCGTCACCGACGAAATCTTCGGCCCGCAATCCCAACAGAAGGCCGATGATAATTAACAGAATTAATGCGGCAATCAAGCCCTTCATCGCTGACTTCATCGAAGATACGAGGTGTGAGGTACGAGGTACGAGGTATGAGGTATGAGGTACGAGATGTGTTTCAAGGATGAAGTCAGAAGGATGAAGGATGAAGATAGATTTCTCCCCATCTCCTTGTCTCCTTGTCTCCTTGTCTCCCCATCTCCTTGTCCCCTTGTCTCCCCCTCTTAAAACTGGTCACTGGTAACTGAACACTGGTCACTGATTGTCCCCCCAATTCCCCCTTTAATGGCGTGGATAGACTTCATCTTCCTGCATCAGTACGTCGCCCCAATAAATGCGTAATGTCGCGCCGTTGACCACGTAGCGATATTCGCCGTTTTCGGCAACGAAACCGCGCCGATCCTCAAACCGGGCCGGTAATTCGATGGTATTATTTCCATCATCTTTCGCCATGCCGATGTAACGAAGTTGGTTGCCATGCCAACAAATGTTAATATAAAAGCGATCGGTTTCAAAAAAGTCTGCTTCTCGCCAACGAATACCGCGCTGGGCGCAAATTCGCCAGTGTTGAGCCATGGGGAAAGGCGGCTGTGAAGGGGAAAATCCCGTTTCAGCAGCCATGGCGGGAGTGATGGTTTCGGCCATCCAAACCTGGGTTGCCAAGGCCATGGTTAATCCTAAGACAACCAGCACCAACAGCGAAACGATTTGGTCGAGGGAGATCCAGTGATGCGGGGGCATGGGACAAAAGAGGTCAGCTAGCGGACAGGACGATCGCGATCGAGCGCCACGATATTTATTATCTTAACGCCGATCTCGTGGCACAATGGAAAACTAAGCTACATTGTCAGTGAGGAGAAACTCGATACCATGACCGTCGCCATCGCTTGGTTTGTAGGCGCATTTGTCTTCTCTAGCTTCGCCGAGTATTGGGTGCACCGCCTGATGCACCGTTGGCACAGCTTTGGCGAACGCCACCGCGATCACCATCGCCGCAACGAGGGACAAGGGGTGATCTTGGAATTCCGCGACTACGTGAAAGGGACGATCGTCGCCATGCTGCTACCGTTCCTGCTTTCTGCGGCGGCGGGATGGGGTTGGCTGTTGGGGGCCTTGGCTTATGCTGCCTTTTCAGCTTACGCGCACCAACTTCAGCACGAAAACCCGACTAAATGCTTTTGGATGCCCATGCCCGTCCACTACGTCCACCACAAGTATAATATGTGGCATCACAATTTCGGCCTGGCCGTCGATTGGTGGGATCGGGTCTTCGGCACGTACAAACTCGTGGAGTGGTGCGAAGACGCGGAATTGGAGTTGCGCGATCGCGGGTACTTACAACTGCGGTGGTGGTAGTCTAACCCGCAATGGCGGCGATCGTCCCATGCTGGGGTTAAGATAGGAATATTCACCCCGAACCGCGATCGCCCCATGTTTCGACGCATCTTAATCACTACCGATCTCACCGACGGGATGTATCGCCTCGCTAACTTTATCCCGAGTTTGGCCGCTGGCGGTATCGAGAAAATTGTCTTTTGTCACGTCGTCCCCTTCCAGGAAGGACGTGAGATCCCGAAAGTGGATGCGGACAAGGCGGAGGCGGCCCGCGATCGCCTCTCGGTGGCCTTGGAAAATCCCCCGGAAGGCGTAGAAGTCAGCGTCGAAATTCCTTCGGGTCGCCCTCTTGACAACATCCAAAAACTAGCCGAAACTCACGATATCGAAGCGATCGTCTTGGGAACCAACGCCCGAACGCTACTCGATGAAAAGTTGTTTGGCAGCACCACCGCCGCCCTTTCCGAACAGACGAAAATCCCGTTACTGGCACTGCGTCCGCCATTGATTTCGACCTATACTTGCGAAGAACTCGATCTGCGCTGTCGGCATTTATTCCGTTATTTGATGATTCCCTACGATGGCAGCGATGCGGCCAAAGCGGCTCTCGATCGCATCATCACCTACGCCGAGAAGCGCCCGGAAAATTCTTTACAACAATGCTTGCTGGTGCGGGTAGTGGAAGTGTCGCGACGGCGTGAAATTCTCTCCGAAGGACAAGTGGAAGAGTCCCGAGAAATGCTGGCTGAAGCCAAAAGCAAACTCGAAAGTATCGGTTTAGAAGTGTTTACCGACGTGCGACAAGGGGAACCCCTTCCCGAAATTATGGACATGGCCCTAGAATACGATATTAGCGCGATCGCGGTCAGTTCCACTAGCCTGCCCAAAATTCTCGACTGGTCGCGATCGAGTTTTGCCAATAAGGTACTGCGCCAAAGTTGGCATCCGGTGTTATTTTTCCCGCCTGATTAATTTTGAAACCAGGGAACGCTAATTGAAAGGGCGAAGCATTCGCCTTCTAGTTAATGGACTTTTTCTTCCTTTTTCGGTGCGAATGCTTAGCCCCTACAGTCTCTACGAATACTGTAACTGTTCTAACTAACTAATGCAATCAACACTCCTCGGATCGCTGTTCGGATTTGTTTTAACCAGTTCTTTTCTCGTGCAACCTGCGATCGCCCAATCTTCCCTGTTTATTTCTTATCCTTCTAACAACCACGAAACCACATCCGATCGCATTTTTCTCATTGGAACCGCACCGCCAACGGGAGAAGTGACAGTGAATGGAGACGTTATATCGCGATCGTCCCAGGGACATTTTGCCCCCAGTTTCCCCTTAGAAATGGGCGAAAATCGATTTGTCATTCGCCACGAAAACCAAGAAACCGTTATTACTGTTCGTCGGGTTACAGAAACCGTTCCCACTCCCAACGGAGCCGAATTTGCCAAAGGGTCGCTGATGCCCAATGTGGATATCGCTCGAATGCCAGGAGAAACGGTCTGTTTTAGCGCTGTTGCCCCCGAAAATGCCAACGTTGCCGTGCGCGTCGGCGATCGCGTTATTTCCCTACTTCCCGACCCCAACGATGTCACTTTACCTGCCAACAATTCCGTCTTAACCGGACAAAACGATCCCCAACCTCGGACGATCGCCGGACGCTACGAAGGATGTACCCAATTTTCCCAACCGGGCAGTTTTGGTGCGCCCCAATTTGAGTTACAATGGAACGGTCAGACGGCGACCCAAGCGGGCACTGGCGACATTACGATTCTCGATCGCGATCGCTTTACGGTTGCCGAAGTCACCACTGATGGCGCGATCGCCCGCACTGGCCCCAGTACCGACTACTCGCGTTTGACCCCCTTACCCTTGGGAACCCAAGCGTCTGTCACTGGACGAGAAGGGGACTGGTTGCGGTTGGACTATGGGGCCTGGATCCGCACCGAGGAAGCGCAAACCACCGAAAGCGGATCTCCACCGCGATCGACGATCCGTAGCATTCGCAGCGATCGCGATCCAAACTGGACGCGAGTCTATTTTCCCCTCCAGGTTCCCGTCCCCGTCGAGGTGCAGCAAAAAAACGATACCTTAACCCTAACTCTTCATAATACCACAGCCCAAACCGATTTTATCGCCTTTGGTAACAATCCCTTCATCTCGGCCATGGACTGGGAGCAAGTGGACGCGAACCGAGTGCAATATCGCTTCCAATTTGCCCAACCGCAGCAGTGGGGCTATACATTAGACTACGAAGGGACGACGCTGGTACTTTCGTTGCGCCACCCGCCGCAAGTGGGGCCGAGTTCGCTAGCGGGAACCACCATTGTCATCGATCCCGGACATGGCGGCCCGGAAGACTTGGGTGCGCGAGGCCCGGACGGCTATCCTGAAAAAGATGTCGCCTTGCGCGTCTCTCAATTGCTGCGCGACGAGTTGGAACGACGCGGCGCAACGGTGGTGATGACGCGAGATACGGACATCGAACTGTGGCTGTACGAGCGTACTGATATTATTGCACAGAACGAACCGACGATCGCCCTTAGCGTTCATTATAATGCCTTGCCGGACTCTGGAGATGCCGAAAATACGGCCGGCGTGGGGATGTTTTGGTATCATCCCCACCGTCACGGTTTGGTAGCAAAACAGGTATTT
>CAKZKB010000483.1 GCA_937121005.1 uncultured cyanobacterium
GGCCATCGAGTTTCACCAACAGCATTACGATATCAAACGGGAAATCGGCGATCGCGGAGGGGAAATTCGTTCTCTCAACAATTTAGGTTTAGCTTACCAAAACACCGAACAGTATGCTGAAGCCATTACCACCTATCAAACCCTGCTGCAACTGAGCCAACCGGAGTCATTTCCAGTAGAATATTTAAGATCGGGGCGCAATTTAGGCAACTTAGCGGTGCAACTGGAACAATGGCAAACCGCAATTCCCGGTTACGAAGCTGCCCTCGCCGCCTTAGAAAAAAGTTGCAGCTTCGAGACTTCCCAACGTGCCAAGCAACGCAAACGAGAAGCCAATGTTGCCGTTTACGAGAACTTGGTTCGCTGCTACGTGCAAGTGGAAAACTTGCCTAAAGCCCTAGAAACCGTCGAACGCAGCAAGTCCCGCAACCTCGTCGAAACCATCGCCAATTTACAGATTTTACCCGACAATACACCAGAGGAGTTGTGCCGAGAATTTGACGACGTTCGGCGGCGACTGCAAGCCAACCAGCGCATTTTAGAAAACCTCAGCGACAGGAACGGGCAAGGTTTGGATACGCCAGAGTCGGGGTCGCGATCTCCCGGTGTATCGCCACAAATGGGCGATTTCTTGTCAGGAATTCGCGAAGCGGTGGTTCGAGACAGCGAAACCATGACGCAACTGCTAGCGCAAATTGCCACCTACGATCCCGGTTTCCAACTGACGCAACAAGTCAACGCGATTCGCTTTGCTGAAATCGAGTCACTCATCGACGAGAACACCGCAATTGTGGAATGGTATATTGGCGGCGACAATATTTATGCGTTTGTTGTTTCTCGCAGGGGCGATCGTCCGGTAAAATTAGTCATCAGCGATCGTGTTTCCGAGTTAACCCAATTGCGCGATCGCTATTTGGAACTGTACCGAGACAACAAACAAGAGTGGCGATCGCAACTGTCAACCTTTCTCGCCGAACTCGCCGCCATTCTCAACCTAGAAGAAATCATCGCCAACATCCCCCAAACTTGCGATACAGTCATTTTCATTCCCTATCGAGAATTATACCTGTTTCCGTTACACGCATTACCTGTTTCTCCCTCGTCGCGTCCCTCTGGGGCGCTACGCAATACGGAGGCTCTGCCTCCAGCATACACGAGGCAGAGCCTCGACGATCGCGTTCCCTGGCAGAGCCAGAGGAACGAGGGAATGGAAGGTAATTTGTTAGTCGATCGCTTTCCCGGTGGCGTGCGCTATTCTCCCAGTTGCCAACTGCTACAATTGGCGCAAAAATACGATCGTCCCTCCACCTCTCCATCCACCTTATTTGCCATCCAAAACCCCACCGGAGATCTCCCCTATACCGAAGCAGAAGTCGCCGCCATTCGCCGCTATTTTCAACCGGCGAAAGTTCTACCCAGCCACGAAGCGACGCGATCGGCTTTAGACAAAAATCCCGATAACGAACTGTTCCGCAATGCCCAACATTTGCACTTCGCCTGTCACGGTTTCTTCAACTTCGATCGACCGCTATTCTCCAGTCTCATTCTCGCCGATGGTGTCGTCGCAAGCAACCCAGATATCTCGCGAGAATCGTCCGACGAACCCGCAGAAACTCGCTACGTTCCCTGGCGAAAAGGCAACGCGATCGACTTAAAACAGTGCTACACTTTAGGCGAAATTTTCGCTCTCAATTTACCGCAATGTCGCCTCGCTACGCTTTCCGCTTGCGAAACGGGTTTGACCCAGTTTAACGTGCAAATGGAAGAGTATATCGGCTTACCCAGTGGGTTTATTTGTGCGGGTGCGAAAAGTGTCTTGTGCAGTTTGTGGGCAGTGGACGATCGCGCTACAGCGATTTTGATGGTAAAATTCTATCAGTGCTTTCACGAAACGCGATCGGTGTATAAAGCCCTCTATACCGCTCAATTGTGGCTGCGAAATGCCACCAAACAAGACATCCTCCAGATACCACTCGATCCCGACTTCCGTGCAGAAATGGAAGAAGAACTCGAACTGCGTC
>CAKZKB010000484.1 GCA_937121005.1 uncultured cyanobacterium
ACTCGATCCCCATTTTGGCCATCACCAGCAGCGTCTTCGAGGATGATCGCGAATCCATTATTGAAATAGGGTGTGATGGGTTTATCGCCAAACCCGTCGAAGAAGCCAAATTGCTCGATGAGTTAGCCCTGCACTTGCACATTGATTATGTCTATGGTGAAACCGATGAACCGATCGTTATTGACGTTGCTCTAACCCCCGAGGATTTGACCGATCTCTCCTCGGATTGGATGCAGCAAATGCATCGTGCTGCCAGTGGATGTAGCGATCGCTTAGTGTTGCAATTGATTGAAGAGTTGCCGAAATCAAAACAACACATTGCTGATGGTCTTGCCAAACTTGCATACAATTTCCGCTTTGAAGACATCGTGGCTCTGACTGAACATCCTTGAACCTCATCCCACCATGAGCACTCTTACTGCTTCCACCCCCGATAGTCTCACTGGCAGCATCCTGATTGTGGATGACAAAGTTGAAAATCTGCGTTTGTTATCCAGGATGCTATCCCAACAAGGATATGACGTTCGTAGCGCCATCAACGGTCCAGTGGCGCTGCGAGCGATCGAGGCGCTGAAACCGGATCTGATTCTGCTCGATATCAATATGCCCTACATGAGCGGGCATGAGGTCTGTCGGCAACTCAAAACCAACGAAGACACCTGCGCCATCCCCATCATTTTCCTCAGCGCCTTTACCGACATCACCAACAAAGTAAAAGCCTTCGAGACCGGCGGCGTAGACTACATCACCAAGCCCTTTCAAATTGAAGAAGTGCTAGCGCGGGTTCACAATCAACTCACCCTGCGGCGCATACAACTCGAATTGCAAACCAGCAATCACCGCCTCAAGGAAGAAGTGCAGCAGCGGCGAACGGCTCAACAGATTTTGCAAGAGTCGGAAACAGCGCTACGGCAGCGCACCGAAGAATTGGAACTCGCCCTAAACGAACTGCATCAAACCCAGATGCAACTGGTGCAATCGGCCAAAATGTCGAGCCTGGGGCAGTTGGTGGCGGGAGTCGCCCATGAAATCAACAATCCGCTTAATTTTATTCACGGCAATATCGACCATGCCGGATATTACACGGGCGATCTGCTGTGCGCCCTGGATTTGTATCGCCGCCACTATCCCGATCCCGTCGATGAAATTCAAGAAGTCATCGAAGATATCGATCTCGATTTCGTCATGGAAGATATGCCCAAACTGCTGTCGTCCATGCGCTTGGGCACCGATCGCGTCCGGGAAATCGTGCGATCGCTGCGGAATTTTTCCCACCACGATCGCGCCCACATTAAAGAAGTCGATTTGCACGAAGGCATCGACAGTACGCTGCTGATTTTGCAACACCAATTCAAAGCCACCGAAACGCGATCGGCCGTCAAACTGGTGAAAGACTACGGCGATCTTCCCCTTATTGAGTGCCATCCGTGCCAACTCAATCAAGTGTTCATGAATATTATTAGCAACGCCGTTGCTGCCTTCGACGAATGCTCCCCCAGTCCCGAGTTTATCCCAGAAATCGTTATTCGCACCCAACGGGAATCTGATGCTGTCACTGTCACCATCGCCGACAACGGCCCCGGTATGCCCGAATCAGTGCGATCGCGAATTTTCGATCCCTTTTATACTACAAAACCCGTCGGCAAAGGGACGGGGTTGGGACTCTCCATCAGCTATCAAATTGTCGTCGATCGTCACGGTGGCAAACTCGAGTGTCGATCCACTCCCGGACAAGGAACGGAATTCATTATTGAGATTCCGCAGGGTAAGGGTGTTGCTTGAAGTTCCTGTAGGGGCGATATTTGCTACGCAAAGGCTACGGAACCCGCCAATTTCCCCTACAAAACCGATCTGATCCACTTCAGAAAAACACTCAAATAACCTGACGCTCTCCCATGCTGCAAACCCCTATTAAAACGCTCAGTTTAGCGGAATTTCTCCAACTTCGGGAAACGAAACCCGCCCGAGAATATATCGACGGTCAAATCGTTCCTAAACCGATGCCCCAAGGAGATCGTAGCACGATTCAAGTCGAACTCACTGAAGCCATTAACGCTGTTGCTAAAAAACAAAAGATTGCTCGTGCTTATACCGAATTGCGCTGTACCATCGGAGAATGGGCGATCGTCCCCGATATTGCGGTGTTTGCATGGGAAAGGATTCCCGTTGACGATGAGGGAAATGTTGCCAATACTTTTAGTATAGCACCCGATTGGATAATCGAGATTCTTTCCCCCGGACAAAACTCGATTCGAGTGACTGGCAAAATTTTACACGCCCTCGAGTATGGTAGTCAAATGGGCTGGCTTATCGACCCGGAAACGCGATCGGTTTTGATTTACCCTCCCAAACAGCAACCTCAACTTTTACAAAAAGAAACAGACAGTTTACCCGTTCCAGCGTTAGTCAGCGATCTTCACTTGACGGTTGGCGATCTATTTGGCTGGTTGCAGTATCGGAAATTATAAGTTTCCCTGTTCTTTTTCCCAATTCACCCAAGCTGTCGCCATTTCCTGCATTCGACCCCGTTGTTCGGGTTTGACAGGATTCGCACCTGTAATTGCTTTTAGTGCCCAAAACCAATGGTCGGGTTCTCGTTCTAATTCTCGCAAAATTAAAGGCACAACGGCGGTTCCCATGCCGATAATTCTTTGATAGGCTGGGTGCATCGCTTTTTTAGAGACGATCGACTTCATCCCCGTTTCTCGATGCCATTTTTCCGCGAGTTCTTGGAACTCTTGCTCTGCTTTGGCTGCATCCGAGTCAGTTAGGGTGTTCAGGTGGGTTTCAGTCATGTCTGTACGATTCGCTTCCTCTTTCATTTTAGCAGCGATTTAGAATAGACGTATTTATTTCTTCCTATCTAAGTAGCCTTTAAAGCCAATACCACTGCCAAAACCGCCGCCGAAGATAATCAGGGTTTTTAAGATTTCCTGATATACAGAGACATTGCGATCGACTAAATAAACAGTCAGTCCGACAAAGGTAACGACTCCAATAATAAAGTAAAAAAATCCATATTTTCTGGCAGAACTAGCATCTAAAAAAGCTCGTTCGCTATCCTTATCTGTACTTTCTATAATTTTATTAATATGGCTCTCGTTCAACTTCTCCAAAATTGGCGAACTAGGAGAAGCCGAAACTCGCATCATGGACATCATCGCCTTTGCAAGTTTTGGAGGTGAAGGAAATTCATCTTCAGGAATTTGCTCTAGATCTTCAGCTTCCTCCTGCGATTTCCCTTCTTCAACTTCTCGGCCTTTATTTTGAAAATCGGATTGCTTGTCGGACATTCGTTGACTCTCCTTAAAAATCTTCTAGTTTAGCAATGTAGTCTTTTAAGGTCGGATTTTTAGACGAGAAAAACTGTTCCAACTTCCGTTCTAAGCTAGCTGCAATTCTCTGTTCGATTTCATTCTCAATGAAAATTGCACAAGCATCGCGAACGATCGCTTTGAAGGCTCGATCGCTGAGTTCGCCAGTAGAATTTAAATAGGCAAAGTAGGACAACACTGCTTTGAGAGTTTCCAAATTAGTGCTGCCTCGTACAGCAATTTCTTTAGTTTGTTTCTGGTTGCGATCGAGAACTAACATAACATTGCCCCTTTTCCAAAAAAACACCAAACCCAAGATGTTAGGAGCCTATACTCATACTTATATATTATACACGCTCCTCGAAATTTGTCCAGATGTAGGTTGGGTTGAAGCACGTACCCCAACAACTGCAACTGATGACGTTGGGTAGAGAAACGATACCCAACCTACTGACGCGCTCCCTAATTCTACAAAAAATCGGGCCGGATTCCTCCAGCCCGATCGCGTCTAAAAACCCATTAACCCCTAGCTATTGCGACCGAACGGCGCAACGGGCTCGAAACTGGGAACCACCAACTCATCGTTTTGTTTGGTGAGTTTTTGATACAACCGTTCTGTGTTCGGGAAGTTGGCCGCCGGAAGCGTCGGGAAGCGACGGTAGGGCACCTCATCTTCATTGAAGGTTTGCAGGTATTCCATGCTGTTCACCAACGCCGAAACAAACGCTCGGACTCCTTTGGTTGCCAACACTTGGTTGTACTTGCGGATTTCTTCTTGGTTCAATGGAGCCCGTCCCAAGAAGTGTTTCGTGCCAAGTTCGATGACTTTGGTATTGGGATGAGGAGTGTAGAACTCTTTGATATAGAGACTCGAACAACCCAAGCCTTCGATGAACTCTTTGACGGTGATTTCGCCGTTGCCGAGTTTGCTTTCCAAGCTGCTAAACTCGTTCTCGACAATATAGGGATCGAGATCGCGCTCGAACACTTGGCGATACGCTGCTTTGATGACATTTTCCAACGCCACCTTGTCAGCCGTATTGGTGAGTTTGAACGCCTGAGCTATGCAAATTTCCAGCTTCCTGAAGAATTTTCAG
>CAKZKB010000485.1 GCA_937121005.1 uncultured cyanobacterium
TCGGCGTGGGGTTAACTGCCCGAGTGTTGCTACCCAGCTTGTTAAGAAACGATCCCGAACTCGCACTCCCTCAACTCGCGATCGAACTGTTACCTGCTGTTTTTGTCGGTATCATTTTAGCAGGGGTTTTTGCGGCCGTGGTTTCGACAGCAGACTCTCAGATTTTATCCTGTTCGGCTGCCCTAACTCAAGACTTGTTTCCCAACATGGCACACTCTTACAAACTTGCTAAGGTGGGAACCTTAGTTGTGACGGCAATTATTCTGGCGATCGCCCTTTCTGGAGGCGACGTTTTCTCTCTGTCGGTGTTGGGGTGGTCTGTTTTGGCGGCTGGACTCGGCCCGCTTTTAGTGGTACGATCTTGGCAACTTCCGGTGACGGTTCCTGTGGCTTTGGCGATGATGGTGGCGGGAATTTCCGGGACAATTGTCTGGCGTTACGGACTGCAACTGTCTGATGCGATGTCCGATGTTTTTCCAGGTATGCTTGTTGGGACGTTAGTATACTTAGCAGCTTGGCGATGGATGAAAGAGGGGCGATCGCTATCGTAATATTAATTTACAAAACATTACATTGCAAAACGATCGCTTAAGGGCGATCGCGTAGTACAATCTGAATGCCGCTAGCACTAGGAGGTTGTCGTGACCGCCCGATTTACAGAGGCCGAGGTCGCCTCATTTTACGATCGTCGCGAGAACGTCGATCGCTGCTTTGGCAATTTAGGAGGGAGCCTGCACTGGGGATATTTTCCCGATCCTGCCGGTTCTAGTGACGAAGATTTAATTCGGGCTTGCCAAAGATGGAATGAGTATATGCTCGATCGCGCTCAGATAACATCGCGATCGCGGGTATTAGAGGTAGGATGCGGGAATGGGAATACAGCCATCTGGTTGGCTCGACAAACCGGATGCGAGGTGGTAGGAATTGATATCAGTGCGGCTTGCATCGATCGCTGTCGCCAGCAAAGTCAAGAAAACCCCTCTCTACAACTTCATTTCGAGCAAGTTTCTGTCACCGATCTGCCCTTTGAGAGCGATAGTTTTACGCACGTTTGGAGTCAAGCGGCATTGTTTCATATCGACGATCGTCGGCAAGCATTCCAAGAAATACAGCGAGTTTTGCAAGAAAACGGGATATTGGTCTTTGACGATTTGGTAATAGCAACGGAAAGCAATGTCGGCGATTGCTTGCGATCGAACGCCGTCAGCAGCAGCAAAGACGATATCGAAACCCTCAGTCAAATGAGTTTAGTGGTTTTAGAGAAAGCCGACTTCAGTTCTCATCTGAAAAAAAGCTACGAAATTCTATCCCACGAACAAGGATCGGAATCGACAGAATTGGTTGATTTTGCACGAGAAGTCCTATCTGCTCTCGATCGCGGCCAGATGGGATGGTGGTTTTATCACTGTCAAAAAATCAGCGATCGTCTGCCTTGGATTCACGATAACAAAAATACGGAAGAACTGCGAAAAAAATATGACGCTTGGGCTCCCATTTACGATGCCGACTTGGACAAATCTTGGGTGATGCCAACTCATGCGGCTCGCCTTCTCGAACAAGTCTGTCCCGATCGCCAGATCCGAATTTTAGATGCAGGTGCGGGAACCGGAAAAATGGGAGAAGCATTGGCGAAATTGGGATACAAAAATATCACCGCCATCGACTTATCAGAACAGATGCTCGCCATCGCTCGCAAAAAACAAGTTTATAGCGATCTCTACCCGGCAAACTTGGAAGAACCCCTCACATTTTGCGATGGCGAAACCTTTGACGCGATCGCCGCCGTCGGCGTATTCACTTACGGCCATGCCAGTCCAGCAGGCTTGTCAAATCTCTTGCCACTTTTGAAACCAGGCGGCATATTTATTGTCACGGTGCGAGCTTCCAATCAACCCATGCAAGCCGCATTCGATCGGCTTCCCTGCGAACTAATTCGCCAAGAAAATTATTTGTTTGACAACGAAACATTTCATGTGGTATCCTACAAGAAAAAGCAGACCTGCTAGCTTAAAAGATGGTGGGATGCAGCAGAGAAAAACTCTGCGACGAATGAAGAACTAAGAGGATTCAATCCGAATGGTTAAGCACATCAAAAAGCTACCAGTATCCGAGCTTGAATTTCAGATGTTCGTTCTCGACGAACTGGCTGACGAGCTACTCAGTGAAGGAAAAGATCTCATCAAATTGACGATTGGCATTTCGGAGCTCGAAATTCCCCAGTCCGTTCGCCAGGTCTTCTCAGATACGATTTTCGACTACGATAAAACCCATCGGGTCTATCCTCAAGGGATTCCCGAGTTAAGAACGGCAATTGCCGACTATTACAACCAGCAGTACCACATCAACACTCAGCCGGAAAATACCATTGTTAACGTCGGCACCAGTGCTATTTTCCGCAATCTCTTCCAAGTTCTCTGCCAGCCCGGACAAGAAATTCTGTTGCCCAAGCCCTACTATTGCCTCTACTTGCTCAGTGCAATTTTAGCGGATGCGAAGCTAACGTACTACGACATCGATATCGAAAGTCGCACGATCGACTTCGACTCTTTTAAGGCAGCCTACAACCCAGATAAAACGGCAGTTGTCGTTATCAACAACCCCGGAAATCCTCTGGGTAACGTGATGACCAAAGATGAGATCCTGGAAATCAATCGCATTGTTGCCGGGCGATCGTACATCATCAATGACGAAATTTACAACAACACCTTGTTCTATTCCGAGTACGAGTGTCCCCTTGCTTATTTAGATGAATTTCGGGATGCCAATATCGTCACCAATGGATTTTCTAAAGGCTTCCGAATGTACACGAAGCGGGTGGGATATGCCATTTTGCCCGACGACTTAATTATGCCCATGCGTATCGTCCAGCAACATACCTTGCTGACTCACGATCCGGTGAACCAACACGGTGCAATTGCGGCGTTGCAAGATTTGGAAAGTCCCAAAGAACTGACTCAAATCTATAAATCCCGTGCCGAATATTCGTACTCCCAACTGCAAGGAACCGGGTGCGATCCAATTAAGGCAGAAGGTGGGTTTTATATTGTTCTCGACTGCGATCGCTGGGTGAAAGAAAAGGGAATGAACTCTTCTAAAGAGTTGGCAGTCGATATTGCCAAAAAAGTCCACGTCGCCACCGTGCCCGGAACGGATTTTGGCCTTCCTAATGGATTGCGTTTGAGTTTCTGCACCTCGCGGTATAATGAGGGTATCGATCGCCTGCGCGATTATTTTACTCGCTAGGTAACGATTCAGGTTGTAAGCATTCAGGTGACATTAGAAATGGCTGACAGATCCCCCTCTTATCCCCCATTATTAAGGGGGAAGACAAAGGATGCTTCGCAGTCTGTTTAACGGTAGACTAATACCATTTTCCGAAAATCGTGCTACACTTCGGATTGGGCGAACGCCGTTCGCCCCTACATTCCGATCCCCAATTTGTTGCATTCATTCTGGAAATTGGTATAGCAAGTTTTCGGTAATTCCCCCCTTATTAAGGGGGGTTAGGGGGGATCTCGAACGCACCCCTGAATGCTTACAAGGTGTAGAACTGGGTTTCTGTCATACTACCTGAATGCTTACTTTTTTTTGAATCTAAATGCTGACTATCTGCTCGTCAATCGGAGGAAATTAATGGCTGTATACGACGACATTAGCGACGCTTACGATCTGGTTTATACGGATGTAGACCAAAAACTCCCCTTTGTGAGCGAACTGCTCCAAAAACACGATCGCCAACAGATTCTCGAACTGGGAAGCGGTTCGGGGTTGTTTACCATTCCTTTAAAGCAAAAAGGATTTAACATTGAAGGGTTGGAAATCAGTCCAGAAATGATGGCTGTCACCCAGAAAAAGTTTCCCGATCTCGTTCTCCATCAAGGGGATATGAGAAACTTCTCTTTAGAGAAGCAATTTGATGCTATTTTAGCACTGAGTTCGGCGTTGACATTGCTCTCTAGTCACGACGAAATCGCTCGGTGTTTGCAACAAACGTTTCAACATCTGGTTCCCGGAGGACATTTCCTCGTCGAATTGCCAAATCATCCCATCGAAATTGCCAACAGTGATGGTACTCAAGAAGTGCATTGCAACGACGATCGCTCCATTATTGTGGTGATTCAAAGCGAAAAAACCGAGGGACGTTGGCGAGAAAGCTGGCATATTTTCCGAGCCAGTGCGGAAGGGTTTCAGCACAAAGAAGTTCTGTGCGATGAGTTTCTCTATTCTCCCGATCGCCTAGAAGCACAATTGCTAGAAACGGGATTTAAAATTGTCGATCGCTACGGGGATCTGTTGGGTTCGGTGTTTGACGAAGGGACATCTTGGCGGCGAGTGTTGGTTTGCCAAAAACCTTAACTGCTGTCACTCCAAGAAAGAGGAAAACAACGATCGTGAAACCTAAAATTGTGACGACAGATGCCAATATGTATATGCTTCGCCACGTCGCTGACGAGTTAAATGAGATCGGGAACGCGATCGTCACAGAAGACGATCGCGAAGAAACGCTCCTACGCCACGTTTCAGATGCCGATTTGCTCGTCGTCTGCTATGCTAAAGTGACCCGCAATATTATCGCAGAAGCGAAGTCTCTAAAAGGTATTCTCATGTGGGGTGTGGGAGTCGATAACATCGATATTGAAGCCGCGACCGAACGCAACATTCCGGTTGCCAACTGTCCGAATTACGGCACAAACACCGTCGCTGATTTTACATTGGGGTTGATGTTAGCTTTAGCGAGGAAAGTCATCGATCTCGATCGTCAAATGCGAGAAGACTGGATGTGGCCGGAGTTTCAATATGCAGGAACCGATGTCTTTGGAAAAACCATCGGTTTGGTGGGTTGCGGTCGCACTGGAAAAGCCGTCGCTCGTCGCTGTCGGGGGTTCGATATGAGCATTTTAGCATACGATCCCTACGTTTCGCCGCGATCGCCGGGGTGTGAGGGAATCGAATTTGTCCCCCTCGAAGAACTCCTCACCCGTGCCGATTTTGTTTCCGTTCACTGCTGTCTGACACCCGAAACAAAGAATATGCTCGATCGTCAGGCTTTAGCGAAGATGAAATCGTCCGCCTTTTTTCTCAATGTTGCTAGGGGAGAAGTTGTTGATGAAATCGCACTGGTTGAAGCCTTAGAAACCGGGGCGATCGCCGGAGCCGGCTTAGATGTCTTTTCGCAAGAACCCCTACCGGAAAACCATCCTTTTTTACACTTGAAGAATACCATTGTTGCTCCTCATTTTGCCTACTACACTCGCGAGGCCGATATTCGGCTCGATCGCGAAGCCTTGCAAGCCATTCGCGACTTACTGGAAAACCGGCCGCCAGAAAATTTATTGAATCCAGAAATTCTCGCGAACTTCAAGTAACGACTTGGGTCAGCATTCAGGTATGCTAAAGTAAACTGGTTTATTGTGTCGCCTAAATGCCGATCGCTTTGACAATTTTAAGTAATACACTGCTATCCGATCGAAAAACTTACTCAAACCATGCAAGACGACACCAACTATCAAGAATTCAAACAACGCATCCAATCCTATTTGGCTGAAAAACAGCGTCACCGCTTTGTAGACTTTGCTAAGCGAGAGCGTCGTAGCGATCTTCCCCTGTCGGCGATCGCGGCAATTTCTGGGGGAAAATACATGACCCATTGGCGGGGAATTGAAGTGTTCAAAGATCCCCTAGATGTCGTCATTTACCAACAATTAATTGCCGAATTATGCCCTAAAACGATATTTGAGTTGGGAACCTATACAGGGGGAACCACCTTGTGGATGGCCGATTTGTTGCATACTTTAGATGTTGACGGACATATCTACTCCGTTGATATTGATGGGAGTCTACCAGGGGATACGGTCAAAAAACATCCCAAAATTACCTTCATCGAAGGCGATCTCAATCGCATAGATTCTGTTTTTCCTGACGAATTGCTCGATCGATGTCCCCATCCCTGGCTTGTCATTGAAGACGCTCATATTAACGTCGTGGGAGCCTTAGAATTTTTCCACAACTGGATGCAAAGCGGAGACTACTTTATCGTCGAAGATACCAACCCCGATTCGCCTGCTATTTCCGGGATGGGGTTGTTTGAGGATATGGAATACGTTCCCTTCGGTCCGGGAAAACTCGAAGAACTCGAACAATTTATGCAAGTTCGCGGTGACGATTACCGAGTCGATTCCTACTATACCGATATGTTTGGCTTCAATGCCACCTGGAATTGGAATGGATTTTTGAGACGAAATTAATTGAGGTACGAGGTACGAGGTTCTCTTCCCCCCAAACCCCCAAACCCCTAATCCCCTAACTCCTCTTCCCCCCAAACCCCCATCTTAGAAACGGGTCACTGATACGGCGCGATCGTTTCAAATTTTCCGGACTACCCTAGAGATAGAGTGCTAAACCCTACAAGCGCACCCGACAACGAGAGCGAGCGTACCGCCGCCATCGTTCCACTGGATTTAGTGACCTAACCCACAGGCAGACTCTTAAAAGGTGTTCTACAATAAGGAATAACTGTCGGTCGATGCCAACCGCCGCTACCGGAAGCAGACACCGAGGAATGCCGCAAGCAGCGCCACTGAGAGACGTCAGCAGTCTGAGGACTTTGACCGTGCAGCACGACTTGCCGAGCTGCTGTACGAGCAGA
>CAKZKB010000486.1 GCA_937121005.1 uncultured cyanobacterium
GGCGGTGGCTTCCACATCAGCATCGTCTTTAAAGGATAAATCGTAGTAGAAATCGGCGCAACCGCCGGGAGTGACGCGCACCCACAGCAAGGGATCGCCGTCTTGTTTGGACTGGAGGCGGCGAATTTCTCGGGCAGCAGCAGGAGTCAGAACAATCACGTATAGATAGGACGTTGTGTCGTCAGCGAATTTTTTGGACAGTAGCAGGAGTCAGAACGATCGCGATCGCGTTTCGTCTAGTGTCGATCGTACCTCATCAGGGGAGCATTGGATCGCCGTAGAAAAAGGCTCGCCGTCTTGTGGCGATCGCGTTTGCGACTCCCCCCCGATCGCGCCGTGAAACTGTCACACAATCTGTCACACTTTCCAAAAAGTACAGTCAATATTAGAGTTGTACTATAACAACGGGCTTGGTAGGTTGTACCGATGAATTTCCCTATCCCTGCTGCCACTGACGATCGCGATCGCGCCAATCTCGCCTCGCGAGTGGACTATCCTGGAGTCGAGAGTTTCCCCGAAATCTGGCCGATCGCGGCTAAAAAGTTTGCTGATATCGTCGCTTTGCGCGATCCCCACAGCAAGCCAGAGGCGAAACTGACCTTTTCCCAACTGTACCAAAATATCCGTCAGTTCGCGGCGGGAATGCAAGCGTTAGGCGTGCGCTGGGATGGAACTGGCGATCCGCCGCGCGTAGCGTTGTTTTCGGATAACAGTCCGCGCTGGATGGTGGCCGACCAAGGCATTATGATGGCGGGAGGAGCCGATGCGGTGCGATCGTCCCAAGCCGATCGCGATGAGTCGATTTATATCTTACAAAACAGCGAAAGTGTTGGCTTGGTTGTCGAAGATATAAAAACGCTGAAAAAGTTACAGTCCAGCGACGAATTTGCGGGTTTACCTCTCCAGTGGGTCGTTTTGCTGTCCGATGAAGAACCACCAAAAGACAGCGCGATCGAGATTCTCAACTACTCGCAGTTGATGGAACGGGGATCGCAAACGGAACTGGAAACGCCGCCATCGAAGGGCGATACTCTGGCAACCCTACTCTATACATCGGGGACAACGGGTAAGCCAAAAGGCGTGTACATCACCCATGCCAATTTGCTGTATCAGATTGCGACAATTCCGACGATCGTCCAACCCGAACCCGGCGATCGCTTCTTGTCCATTCTTCCGACATGGCATACATTTGGACGGACGATCGAGTATTTTGGTCTCTCCCAAGGCTGGACGCAAATTTATACCTCGATCCGCTACTTCAAGCGCGATTTAACCGAATTTAAGCCCCATTACATGGTTGGGGTTCCGCGAATTTGGGAAGCGATTTACGAAGGCATTCGCAAACAGTTGCGCGACCAACCGGAAAACAAACAAAAACTAGCGAATTTCTTCCTCAGCAATTCCGAAAAATATATCAAATATCGGCGAATTTGTCAAGGCCTCAACCCAGATTTAAACCCCATTTCTGGGGGGCAAAAGTTAGTCGCCCGTACCAAAATGTCGCTGTTGGCCCCCATTCACCAATTGGGCGATCGCGCCGTTTACCGGAAAATGCGCGAAGCCGCTTTCGGGGGCAATATTAAGGGTCTCGTCAGTGGTGGCGGTTCTTTAGCCATGCACGTTGAGGACTTTTACGAGATAATTAATATCCCCTTACTCGTCGGATATGGATTAACCGAAACCTCCCCCGTGCTATCGGCGCGACGCGACTGGCACAATCTTAAAGGATCCTCGGGCAAACCCCTACCGGGAACCGAACTCAAAATCGTCGATCCCGAAACTCGGACTCCCCTCAAAGCTGGCGAAAAAGGGGCCATTTTGGCGCGGGGGCCGCAAATTATGACCGGATACTTCCGCAACCCGGAAGCGACGCAAAAGGCGATCGACTCCGAAGGATGGTTCGATACCGGAGATCTGGGACTTCTCAGTACCGATAACGACCTGTTTATCACCGGACGCTCCAAAGATACCATCGTCCTCACCAACGGCGAAAATATCGAACCCCAACCCATCGAAGATGCTTGCGTTCGCAGTGCGTATATCGACCAAATGATGCTGGTGGGGCAAGATCGCAAGCAACTCGGAGCCCTGATCGTCCCGGATCTAGACGCACTGCAAAAATGGGCCCAGGGCGAAAAATTGTACCTCAACGTTCCGGACGTACCCCCCAACGACGGGAACTTACCCAAGGTCGATCTCGACGACAAGCGAGTGCGCGACTTGTTCCGTAAAGAACTCGATCGCGAAGTCCGCGATCGTCCCGGTTTCCGAGGCGACGATCGCATCGGCCCCTTTGCGTTGCTGCGCGAACCGTTTACCATCGACAATGGGATGCTCACCCAGACGCTAAAAATGAAGCGACCTGTGATAACGGAGCGCTATCGCGATACAATCGAGTCGATCTACGAGTAAGATCTTCGCACTGGGGGTCGGCCTGCCGATCGCCCATTACCCACTACCCCTTTATCGAAATGCCCGATACGCTCACAGTCAAACGACTGATAAATGTAAAAGCGATCGTCACCGAGCGCTGGAAAGACGACGCACAAAAGCAGTTGCAAGCCCAACTCGATCGCCTCGATAGTAGACTGCAACAACTGGAAATGCAAGGACAACGCATGGTCGCCGAGTTACAAAAGCAAGGCGGAACCACTTCCATGGAGCGCACTCAGCAGCAAATTGGCGCGATCGAGAACCAACTCAACCAAAATAAAAGCAAGTTGCTCGAGCAAAAAAATCAAATTCTCCAGCAACTCCAGCAGGTGCAAACCCTAGAAATGGGCCAGGAAGTCAGCCAAGGGCAAATCGAAAGCCTGTTCGAGCTCAAACAGGGCGATAATTTAGTCGAGAAAATGCGTATCGAAATCCTCCTGCACGATGGGATCGTCCAGGAAATTCGCGGGGAATTTTAGAGGGATTAGGGATTAGGTGCTAGACAATCCTAATCCTCGTATGGTGGGCATTGCCCACCATACAACTACTCTTTCATCACTCCCACAGCCCGCCAGCCTATTCCGACTCTAACAGAATACACGGGCGATCGAGTCTTTAGTTTCTTAAACTCTAGACTTGGATGGGCCGAGTTTTGTTTCCAAAGCCGATATTTTTGCGAGCAGTTTGTTTGACGCTTTCAGGTAATGGAGCAAAGCATTTTAGAAAACTTTCTGTTAGTTCAGACTTCATAGTTCGTCAAAACCCATGACCTTTGTTTGTCCTCGATCGGAATCCTGCAACGCCTGACGTGCTAAGTTATCTAGGGAAGAATTTTGTTCTTGAGATAAAGTCTGTTGCCATTTAAGCTCGTTTTCGATATCTTCAAGTAACTGCTGGGCGAGTTCATCTTGAAGACGATCTGGCAAGTTTTGGGCTTTTTTAAAAGCCTCTAGTAATAAATCAGTCATCGCGATCGCTCGATTAAAAATGGAGAAGTATCGACATTTTAGGACGAATGTAAACTTTTTGAGAACGGGTCAGTTGCAATATTCTTGCTGGCACGATCGTCCTGCTGGTGCGGGATCTTCTTCCGTAACCATGAGTTGGTAAGCATCGCGGATGTTGTCTTCTAACTCTTCTAAAGTTCGCCCCTGACTGAATACACCGGGAATCCCTTTCAAGCGACCCACCCACCAACCGCCATCAGTCCAATACTCTAATACGAACGACTGCGGCATGGAGCCTCCTCATTGCAAAGTGTATCCGTACTCTCTAGTCTACATTATAACTCGGTACGGGCGACTGCTTTCCGTCCCTGAAAATGTTGGTTTCGAGGGCTGCAAATGGTATTAGAAGCGGCCGCAATCTCCCCATTGCTACGGTCAACGCCGTTGACCCCTACAGTCGTCAAACCGAAAACCGAGAACCCAACCTCTCGATCGCGTGTTATGATGTAAAGCTGGTCTACTGTCGATTCGGAATGCCACTATGATTCGCGAAGTATTTATGCCCGCCCTCAGTTCCACCATGACGGAAGGAAAAATTGTGTCTTGGGTGAAGTCACCGGGAGATAAGGTCGAGAAGGGCGAAACCGTAGTGGTGGTGGAATCGGACAAGGCCGATATGGATGTCGAATCGTTCCACGCGGGGTATTTGGCCGCGATCGTCGTTGATGCGGGGGGCACGGCCCCAGTTGGGGCCGCGATCGCCCTTTTGGCCGAAAGCGAAGACGAAATGGACGCAGCCAAGCAAAAAGCCAGCGAACTGGAGTCGGGAACGCCGTCGGAGTCCTCCAGTCCCGCACCGGCCCCCGCACCTTCTACCAACGGGACGCAAGAAGCGGCCGCGGCCCCAGAACGCAAGGGCGATCGCGTTATCGCCTCGCCTCGGGCCAAAAAACTGGCCAAAGAACTTAAAGTCGATTTAGCCACTTTGCAAGGAAGCGGCCCCTACGGACGCATTATCGCCGAAGACGTACAAAGCGCCGCCGGACAAACACCCGCCCCGACAACAACGGCGGCTCCTCCTGCCCCGTCCCCGGCTCCCAGTCCCGCTCCCGCCCCGCGCCCGACTTCCACTCCCGTCCAACCGGGCCAAGTGGTGGCCATGAATACGCTTCAGCAAGCGGTAGTCCGCAACATGGTCGCCAGCTTGCAGGTTCCCGATTTCCGCGTCGGTTACACCATTACGACGGACAATTTAGATAAGCTCTACAAGCAGATCAAATCCAAAGGTGTCACCATGACGGCGCTACTGGTCAAAGCAGTGGCGATCGCGTTACAAAAACATCCGTTGGTGAATGCCAGCTATACGGAAAACGGCATTTCTTATCCGTCGAGTATCAATGTTTCTGTGGCGGTAGCCATGGGCGATGGCGGTTTAATTACTCCGGTGTTGCAGCAAGCCGATCGCGCTGATATCTATTCCCTGTCGCGCACTTGGAAAGATTTGGTCGATCGCGCTCGCGCCAAGAAATTGCAGCCGGAAGAATACAATAGCGGCACGTTTACCCTGTCGAACTTGGGGATGTTTGGGGTCGATCGCTTCGATGCCATTTTACCCCCCGGACAAGGCGCAATTTTGGCGGTGGGTGCGTCCCGTCCCCAAGTGGTAGCGACGGATGACGGACTTCTCGGAGTCAAACGGCAAATGCAGGTGAATATGACCAGCGACCACCGTATCATTTACGGTGCTGATGCAGCGGCCTTTTTGAAGGATTTAGCTGACTTAATCGAAAACGATCCGCAGTCGTTGACGCTGTAAAATGGGCGATCGTTCGGGGAGAAGGATATCGTCTTCTCCTCGATCTCTCTCATTTGGAAATGTTCGATAGAATTTTATAGGTGCGATCGGCGAGAAACCCGGTTTCTTTAAACCTTACGCTGAGAAACCCGGTTTCTCAAGGGATTAATTTGAATCTTACCTGGAAATGAGCCAGAAACCGGGTTTCTGAACTCGTGGATAACTTTCCCGGCGTTGGTGAGTGCGTAATGCTCTAGGGGAGAACTGGCACAGTCCCGAACCTTAAGTAGTGCAGTAACAAACGAATGGAGTATTTCAGGACGATCGCGGATTTGGAGTAGCAGAGGGTTTTTCGTTTTAAGCGAGCTAAATAATGCCTCAAACGAGTGTTCTCTCCTTCGACTCGGGTCATATAGGTTTTGCTGATTAAATGGTCTTCAGGTGCAATATAACTAGGGTAAACTGGATAACCATCTGTCACGTACCAAAAGCTATGCCAGCACCGGATAATTACCCAGAGCTTTTCAAAGGTTTGACTGGAGCGATCGCCAAGTGTCCACAAGATAATTCCAGGCTTCCAATGGTTAACAACTGTCCAAATCCAAACCTTATTTCGCTTGTTTCCGACAAAAGTTTGCAGTTCGTCGATTTCGGTAATTTCTGGAATTTCGTCATCGTTCGGTTCGTCAGATAAGTTCTCGGCAGCTTGTTTGACCCAATTGATAACTGTCACGTGGTGGAGACCCGTGACGCGGGCGATCGCCCGAAAACCCATGCCATTTACATACATTTCTAGGCATCGTTGCTTGACTTCTGTACTGTACCCTTTAGATGTCGGAGATTCCACGAATTGATATCCACAGTCTCGACAGCGATAAGACGGCTTACCTCGGCGAAAACCGTTTTTCTTGATACGGGTAGACTCACACGCCCGACAGTGCATACGCGATCGCCCCATTGTGACACTTCAGACAGTATAGCATTCTTCTATTCACCAACGCCGAATCGTAGAATGCGCGGCGGTTCTGCTCAACTCCCCAACTGGAAAAACAACTCGGCCCGCGCCCCTTCCTCATCTTCGGTGCGGGCCGCGCCGATCGCCTGCAAGCGCTCGAAAAAGGGTTTGGCCGACAGTTCTGCCAGCCGCAAGGCGGGCCACTCTCGTTCGATACGCTGGCGCAGGCCGGGCCAGTTGACGTACAGATAGCCGTCGTTGGGGCGACCTAAAGGCGCGATCGCCGACAAAAAGGCCCCGTCGGCCAGTACCGATCCCGATCGCCGGGCGTTGAACATCCCATCTATAGCTTCAATGGAACTGGCTAACAGTTCGTACCCCTCGGTTTCGCCCCGTACCCCCACCACTTCCGCTTCTAGGCGCAGGCGCGGGTTCCCCTCCACAACGGCTTCGGTTCCCGCTTGGAAGCGCGTCCAAGCAAACACCCGATGTTCGCCTTTGAGGGTAAACGGGCCGATGGTATAGCCGCGATCGACGGCGATCGCGTCCAGTTTTTGCATTGCGGCCGCCGTTTCTGGGGATTTTTCAGCGATAAACGCCCAGTCGAGTTCCCCGTCTTCGTTGGGGAACAGGGCGATCGCGTACTCACCCCGCGCCCAGTCGAACACTTCTTCGGGTAACGACAAGCCCCAATTGGCCTCAATATCGGCAACAATGGCAGCCAACGGTGGCGACAGCAAAGGATTTCCCTGAAGTTGCTGCCACAATTGCTGCAAGTCCGTCCCCGCCGCCACCAGCGTCGCCGTCGGTGGCAAATATTCGAGTACCTCCAACGGTTCGGCGGTCATGGGTTCGGTGACAGCAGCTTGGGAGAGTACCGCTTGGGCTTCAATTCCTTCCCGGTTCAATGCCAACCCCAGGGTGACGCTACCCCAGTCGCGGGTTTCGGGAGAAGCCGTTCCCAACCACGCGGTCAATTCCGGTAAGTTAGAGAAGGCGATCCCCAACCGTCGCGAAGTCAGCCGTTGTAGGGCTTGTTGGTAGTCTGGCGACCCCGACAGGTTGAGGGTGGGAGTTTGGGCGTTGTGAAGCGATCGCCGCAAAATGTCGGGATCGTTGGCAAACAAAACGAACTGTTCTCCAGCCAGGGCGCTAGCCCAGCGCTGCGAGTCCGGGGCGTAAGCTAGGCGCACGCCACTCGTGTCCTCAAAGGTGACTTCCGTGCCGCTTAGGGCCGATTTCTGCCAAAATAAGTCTAAAAATTCCCGTGCTGCATCGGCATCGCGCACCGACAAAGCGGCTAAGTAGCCCGTTTGCTTGCCGTTATCCGCATCGCGATCGGCATCGGCGGCGACGACGGCGAAGGTAATTTCATCGCCCAACCAGGGACGCACGTCGCGATCGTAGGTGAGGCCGGTTCCCGCTAGCAGACTGCGTTCTACGCCATCGAGGGCAGCATCGAGGTCGGATTTTTCGGAAGGGGAAATGAGTACGCCGCCCAACTCGCGAACCCGATCGGGATTCGTCAGCCAGGATACCATTAGGGGCGATCGGGCCGGGACAAAGTTGGCCGCCGCCGGAGATGAAATCGCCGCCCCCTCCAGCAGTTGCAGGGGACTGTGGGCCCGCACCCAAAACCAAGCCCCGCCTGCTACCAGGGCCACAGCCGCCAGCACGATACCGACGACGGACAACCACGATCGCTGTTTCATCTCCCTCTCCCAAACACAGTATCTCGACTAGCGCCGGACGCTTTGCCAGCAACCCGTCCTTTATTCTAAGCTACAACGAAACACGCAACACACCAACAAGCTCTACTCCTTTCTCCAGATCTGCTCCATTTTGAATTTTGAATTTTGAATTGTTTATGCCTTCTCCTTCCCCCACCGACGATCCCACCGACTTCGCCACCGACGAGGCGTTGCTAGAGTGGATCGAAACCCTAGAGTCGTCCGATCGAATGCTGCAATATCTGATGGCGGCAGAAGTTTGGGCGCTGATTGAGGCCATGGACGATCGGTTTCCGGGGTTTTGGAGTCGGTTTATGGCCAACCGCCAAGATGCGATGAAGGCTTTTGTGAGAGCGCGAAAAGCCAAGCAAAGAGCCGAAAAAGATCGGGAGAGTTCCTCAGATACAGATGGCAAGAAAGCGCCTTCTCCTAAAGATGAGGGCGATGGTAATTAGGGTTTACTGGAGAGGGGTGTAGACTTCTCTAGTAAACCCTATCTATATCTTTTAATGAAGAATGCTAGAACATTTGTCATTAAACTTTGCGATTGGCGAGATATTTTGCGATATTCATCTAAAGCTGATTCTGCATCAGCTAAAATAAAATCTAACTCGATTTTTCGTGCTAAGTTTTTTTCAAAATGCTCCTCGACTTGAGAAGTTGTACGGACTAGCCTTTCAAGTCTTAATGCTATACCTCTACCTTTGTTCTTTAACTGTCTTATTCTAGAATATAAGTTGCCAAGCCAGCGAAATATATATACAATCACAGGAATTAAAAAGCTCACAATCGATGCAAGGCTACCCCATCCCCCAAGTGTTTTTGCTTCCTCAGAAAGCCAATCAATAATATTATCGATCGTTCCTGAAATCACCCCAAAAACAAAAAATAATGCCGTTAGTATTAGAAATGTCAATTCTACCGAGTTTTCGATTTTCTGGTTATTTTCCATTTCTTCGCTAATGTATATCAGTCTTGACGAATATTCTTTAAGCATAGAAATTAACAGTTCGCGATCTTCAGAACTGTAACCGAAAAAAGGTTCTTGTTTATTTTTGTCTTGTCGATCGTCTCCTGTATCCATTTCAGTCTCCCAGAGAAACTTGAAATCTATCTTCGATGATTTGAATGAATCGCCTAAAGTTCGCCAATTTTAGTCGTTCCTCATACCCTCCTGTTGTTGGAACTAGCATTTCATGGGCTCCAGAAATAAAATTCTCTATCACCAAAGAAGTTGACCAATACTCGTGGATGAAGTTAGCGGAGCCTTTTTTTCGTTCGATCTCTTTTATCAGAGTATCGTAATCACCGGACATATAATGTTCTCGGACTCGATACCGATCGCCCCACCAAAGATCCTGTTTAGTGACTAAGGTAATCATTATCGTTTTCTCTCGATCGGTCATAGATATGTATGGTTCTAACCTTCTCAAAGCATTGAGTTCGCGATCGCGGCGTTCTCGTGCGTATTCGCCTACAAACTGTTCGGCTGTCATTCCTGGCTGGTAGAAAGGGTGATCCTTATAACTAAATTTCGCTGTAATATCCCCAAAAGAATGATATCCCCACGAAACAACATTAATAATCAGCTTTGCTTTGCCAGTCGATATTGTTCTGGCAAAATCCATCCAATCTGGACTGTCTTCTCTGCGTTCTTGACCGGGAACAACGACGATCGAGCCAAAAACATTCGCACTTAGTTTGCTGCGTTCGGTCGAGATTGACTCTTGGTACTGTTTGGGTAAATTGACGAGATCGAAGTCTCCAGAGAGAACTTTACTGAGCGTGGTTTTGCCCGTTCCACCCGCACCGCAAATCGCGATCGTCAACTCACCATCTTTTAACCAGTTCCAAATCTTGACAGCTGTCGGAAATGCTTTCCGGCTAAGCTCAATTAACGCGACTCCAGTGCCAGCAGCCTCGATCGTCTCAACAAACATACGAGCCTCCACTCTATGCTCGCCTCATTCTAGCACAAAAGTCGCGATCGCGATATATCTTGGCTAAGCTCGCTTGACGAATGCTGTTAAAGAGCGATCGCATTGAAGTATGAAACCCAACAGCTGCGTATCGATCTCGTTGGCATCGTTTCTCTAACTATGGTTAATGAGATGACGGTAAGGCGATCGCCCTTTTTGAGATTTCTCGCAAAGCGATCGCCATCAACTGCGGCTTCAAACAGTGGTAATGTCCTTCTCTTTTTCTGCCAGCAACTCGTCAATTTTCTCCGTGTATTTGTCCGTGAGTTTTTGGATGTTATCCTGTTCGTCGTGAGACTCATCCTTGGACAAATCGCCGTCTTTTTCCTGCTTGCGAATCTCCTCGATCGCGTCGCGACGAATGTTGCGAACGGAGACTTTCCCTTCTTCGGCGTACTTACTCGCCAACTTCGCAAATTCCTTACGTCGTTCGCTGGTCAGGGGGGGGATGTTGAGGCGAATTAACTTACCGTCGTTATTCGGGGTTAAGCCTAAATCCGACATGGAAATAGCCTTTTCGATGGTTGCCAAACTCCCCGGATCGAACGGTTGCAAGACGATGGTACTGGCATCGGGAATGGAAATCGTCGCCAAACTTTTGAGCGGTGTGGGCGAACCGTAATAGTCTACCATGACGCGATCGAGCAGGCTGGCATTGGCGCGGCCCGTGCGAATGGTATTGAACGATCGCTGCGTCGCCTCGACCGCCTTTTGCATTAAATCTTCTGTTTCAGCTAATGTCACAGAAACCTCCTACAGTCGTTCCTACTGATTCTCCTTTAAGAACGCGGCCGATGTTGCCGCGAACGGAAAGATTAAAGACGATAATCGGGATATCGTTTTCTTTACACAACGCGATCGCGGTGCTGTCCATCACCCGCAAATCGTGGGCGAGAACGTGGGCGTAAGTCAGCGTCCGATACAAACGGGCATCGGGATACACTTTCGGATCGCGATCGTAAACGCCATCAACTTTTGTCCCCTTAAAAATGGCCTCGGCATCGATTTCAGCCGCCCGCAATGCAGCAGTGGTATCCGTCGTAAAAAACGGATTGCCCGATCCGGCCCCAAATACGACCACGCGACCTTTTTCCAGGTGACGCATGGCCCGGCGGCGGATGTAGGGTTCGGCCACTTCTTGCATGGCGATCGCGGTTTGGACGCGAGTGGGGATCTCCATCTGTTCGAGGGCATCTTGCAGGGTCATGGCATTCATCACGGTGGCGATCATGCCGATATAGTCGGCGGTGGCCCGATCCATGCCCGCCGACGCTGCTTTTACGCCGCGAAAGATGTTACCACCGCCAACGACGATGGCCACTTGGATGCCCGCCGCGACCACTTCTGCTATTTCTTTGGCGATGTCTTGGACGACGATCGGATCGATTCCGTAGCCCAGGTTGCCCATCAAGGCTTCGCCGCTAAGTTTGAGCAGCACCCGCCGATATGTTCTGCCCATGCAGTTACTCGTAATAGACCGAATCGCTTTCTTACTTACAATAGCAGGATTCGGCCCGTCCGGATCGGTTTTCTCGCAAGAGGGGGCGGGTGGGGGGCATGGGGGCAGGGCGATGCTAGACTGAATCGCATATCGTTCCCCGATTTTGCATGACGATTGAAACTGTTATCCTGGGTTGTTTAGAATTCATCATCTTCCCAAGAAACAACAATATCGTAATTCTGACAGAACTCTTCGATCTCTGTATAGTTAACGCTAAATTTATCGCCAAACAAGTGAATTCTCTTTTGATGTCTCGGTCGATCTTTAGCATAAACCAATATCTGACCTACGGCGTGCTTCCATTTTTTAACATCTTTGACTTCAATAATTTCGTTAGGTGTTACTATGTCAATCCTCCCCTTGGAGACGACGACTTCTTGCTGCCCTCCCAGTTTTTTTGCTAGCTTATTTCTGTAGTATTCTTCTTGTGGTTCTTGACTTGTTTTCGGTTGGGATCTGCCCTTTACAGTTCCGCCAACTTTCCGATCGTAGCCTTCATACGTTGGCTCGGTGAAAATATCGCCAAAGAAACTCCGTAGCGTGTCGTGCTTAGGAAAAATACGCTGACTAGCTCTCCTTACTAAGTTTCTATCCTTACTCATTTAATCACTCCTGCTGTTTAAGACTGCTGCAACAATTAAATAAATAACTGCGGCTGCAATTGCAGCTTCCTCGGCCCAGGGAACGCCATGAAGTCGATACCAGCGAGCACAAGTTTCCCGCAGTCTACGTAGGGCGTCTCTTCCCCACCCTAGAGCTTGCAGGATTAGATAGGCGATCGCTCCAGCACCAACCGCTTGCACAAAGCTATTTCTCCACATATTTTAGATAATTTCAACCTCTTCAGTTATAGACACTAGGTGGCATTATAGCCCATCGTGCAGAGTTTGACAAGTGTTGACCTTTTGAAGTCTCGAATGAGGTTAGCTAACCAAACCGCAACCAATGGAATAAATGGTTGACAGTGAGTTCCCACTCGGCGATCGCGGGGAGAACGCAGAGACGATCGTCCCCGGTTCGGGTTTCGGGAAGGCGATCGCGTTGGAACACAAACACCAACCGTTCTTGAGGATCGATAAGCCAACCGAGAGACGTTCCCTGGCGAATGCAAAACAAAAGATTGTCCATCGGTCGCGTGGTAGGTTGTTCGGGAGAGAGAATTTCGATGGCCCAATCGGGTACAATTTCGATGCGGTTCAAAACTTCTCCATTCTCGTCGAGGGGGATGCGTTCCCAGTTGAAAACAGAAATATCCGGGACGATCGACCGGCCGCCAAAGGTACAGCGAAGTTCGGGGAAAGCGTAAGCGGAATGTTGCGGTTCTCCCCGCAGGTTAATTTGGCTGGCTAACGCGATTTGAAGTGTGCTATGCTTTCCTTGCGGCATCGGTTTTTGAACAATTACTCCGTCGATATATTCGCTGGCTGGTTTGGTTTCGGGGAGTTTGAGAAATTCCGAGAGCGATCGGATTGGAGTTGAAAGAACCATCATCTAGACCTCTGTCAGCTTCGATCGACACGCCGCACAAATCGTCGCACCTCGGTGGTGATGCAGTAGAGCGTGACAAGCAAAAGTTAACACTCCTATTCTAGAAGATAAAGCGACTATTTTAGCGGGAGTTCAGTCGATTTTCTCGCAGGTGGGGCCGGGTGAGGGGCAGTAGCATCGTACACCAATAGCTTGACTTGATTTTGCCGAGGGGGCCGAGACCCGCCACCCGGTATCGGGTACGCGAATGCGCTGCGAAGCGACTTACGGCTGTGGCGGCGAGATCGCGCAAACACTGGCCGGAGGTGATACACTGAGAAGGGTCTAGGCTTTGCCCTTCCTATTTGCTCGAGGCCTCGTCTGCGAACGCCATCGAGCCGTCGTCCCATCGTCGTGCAACATGACCGTACTTCCCGCTTCTACCCGTCGCCGCCTGCAACGATTGCAACAAGTTCCCTGCGTGTGGGAAGGCGATCGTCGTGCCATTGCTGAGGAAGTGGCCGAAAACTTTGATGAAGACCTCCCCGAACGCAGCGAGTGCATTCTCTGGGTAGACGGATCGCAAGGGATCGTGCGATCGATGGAAATGGTCAGCGCCGAGACGGGGCCCGAAGCCGTAGCGCGATCGCTCCTCAAAGCCATGGAACACCCGCACAACCCGGCCGAACCCGCGCGACCCAAAAAAATTATTGTTAAAGATCGCGAAGTGCAATTTTTCTTGCGCGGCGTTCTTCAAGAGCTCGATATCAATGTCGAATACGCTCCCAGCCTCCCCCTGATCGACGAAATTTTTCGCAGTTTTCAGGAAGTGGCGGGAACCCAGTCCCCGTACCTTCCCCCCCAATATGTCGATCTGCTCGAAGAACGAGCCAGTCGCTTGTGGGAAGAGGACGCACCTTGGGAAGAGTTGGCCGACCATCAAATTATTGCTGTCGAACTCAACCGTTGGGATATCGAAACCCTCTACGTTTCCGTTTTGGGGATGTTCGGTCTCGACTACGGTATCGTCTTGTATCGTTCGTTGGATTCCTTGAAA
>CAKZKB010000487.1 GCA_937121005.1 uncultured cyanobacterium
TTAGTCGAAGAACAAGCCCCCGTCATAGCCGACAGGCTTGACGGCGGGTTGTTGACATCAGGTTGATATATTGGCTTTGTATATCTTAACATTACTTTGTAAAGAAATGCTGAAAATTTTTTTGCACCGGGCGAAATCTTTTTTGTCCCGATCGATCGGCTCTAGTCTAGAATTGAGGCGGGCTTGCCCTGCGGCGATCGCTCGATTGACAGAGAGCGACATATCACATATATGCCTTTATGTCAAGTCCAGATCGAACAGAATTTTCTAGTGTATCAATAGTATTGGTTTCACCCACGCTTTTATGTTTTCTATCGAGAGTGCAACTCACACCGCCCCACCCGACCTCGGGCGCGCCAACCGGATTTTAGTCGTCGAAGACGAAGAACTGATCCGGGAGATGGTCGTTTTAGCCCTCGAAGACGAAGGTTATCGCGTCACCGTAGCCGAAGACGGGACGACAGCGTTAGGCTTAATTCGAGATACCGAGCGCAGCGCCGACCAGTTTCCTTTCGATGCGATCGTCCTCGATATTATGCTGCCCCAGGTCAACGGCCTGGATTTGTGTCGGTTGTTACGGCATCAAGGCAATCCCGTTCCTATTTTAATCCTCAGCGCCAAAGGTAGCGAAACCGATCGCGTTTTGGGTTTGGAAGTGGGGGCTGACGACTATTTGACCAAACCCTTCAGCATGAGGGAATTGATCGCTCGCTGTCGGGCATTGCTGCGCCGCCACCGTTTAGAAACCGCGACTCAACCCATTGTACTCCAGTTTGGCGATTTGGCGCTTTACCCGCAAGAATGTCGGGTGTTAGCACGCGGCGAACAAGTGAATTTATCGCCGAAAGAGTTTCGCCTGCTAGAGTTATTTATGGGCTCGCCGCGTCGGGTGTGGTCGCGCGAACAACTCCTCGATCGCGTTTGGGGCGTTGACTTTGTGGGCGACAGCAAAACCGTAGACGTTCACATTCGCTGGTTGCGCGAAAAAATCGAGCGCGACCCGAGTACGCCTGAATATATTATCACCGTGCGCGGCTTTGGGTATCGACTCGGGTAGGGGTTTTTCTGGGTCGCGATCGATGGTACGATGGCTAGCATCACCTTTCTTCTGTTAAGGAGAGAACGCATCATGCTACGCAAATGGGTAACAGTGGCGATCGCGGCGATCGCCGTCTTTTTGTTTTCAATGGGCAACACTGCACTGGCGGGTGACGCAGCCCAAGGCAAAATGGTATTTGGAACCAACTGTGCCTCTTGTCACCTGAATGGTAAAAATGTTGTCAACGCTGCCAAAACGTTGTCAAAAGCCGACTTGGAGAAATACGGAATGTTCGATGAAGAAGCAATTATCAACCAAGTCACCAATGGTAAAATGGCAATGCCTGCGTTTCGCGGACGTTTGAGTGCTGAGGAAATCGAAAACGTTGCCGCCTACGTTTTAGAACAAGCGGAAGCCGGCTGGTAATTGCAAGCATTCAGGCGACACTGAAAATGGCTGCAAGGATCCCCCTTCCGTCCCCCTTTATAAGGGGGAAACTAAGAGGTTCAAGGAATCCCCCCCTTAATAAGGGGGGTTAGAGGGGATCTTTACCATCAAGCTAAATACTTACAACATTTTTTATCTTTGTCATGCAAACGGTCTTAAATTGGTTTAGCAAAACATCAATTTTGTTGCTAGCGATCGCGTCTTTGTTTTTACATTCAGGAACCGCGATCGCCCTCAACACTGACTTAGAAATCGGCATCGATCGCTTGCAAGCGGGTCAGTTTCCCGAAGCGATCGCGTCCTTTACTCGAGCGATCGAAACCTCTCCCGGTGCGGCGTATGGAAATCGCTGCTTGGCGTATTTACAACTGGGAGATGACGAAAATGCGATCGCCGACTGTACCGCCGCGATCGAGATCGATCGCGATAATTTAGAAGCCTATTTGAACCGAGGAGTCGCCTACTATCGCGCTGGCAAAAATAATGACGCGATCGCCGACTTCGATCGCGTTGTGTCTGAAGATCCGAATGAGTTTCGCGCCTACTACAACCGAGGTTTAGTGTACTCGCAACTGGGGGATTTAGACAAAGCAGTGAATGACTTCGATCGCGCCATTGCTACCGCAGGCGATCGTCCGTTTTCCCTCTCTTCCATTTACGACGATCGCGGTGTAGCTTACTTGCAAGCCAAACAGTTTGATGCGGCCAAGCATAGCTTTACCCTGGCATTAAACTTTGACGAAAATAATGCCAGCGCCTACTACAATCTCGGTTGTACCTGTCACTGTTTGGGAGAGTTTACCACTGCCATTGCTAACTTCGATCGCGCCATTGCACTGACTCCCAACCGTGCCGAAGCCTACGTCAATCGCGGACTTTCCTATCGAGAAATGGGAAATATGGATGCGGCTTTAGCAGACTTGTATCGCGGGATAAATTGTTTTCGCGATCGGGGCGATGCCTTTGGTTGCCATGAGATAATGAAACTCATGTTACGCTGGCAAAACGAACTAGATGCGGTGCGCGTTGCCATGGCATTTTAATCGGTCTCCCCCTCGTAGCGTCTACGCACGCTCGGAGGCTCCGCCTCCAGAATAACTGCAACCACAGATAAATAGGATAAATACGGATGAGTTTTTGGAAAAAATTGTATATCTCTCGAAGATGAATTAGGATATACACAGGTATCTCCTGGTAATATCTTACATGAGGCAGAGCCTCTAGTACAGCTTGGCATAAATAAGCCACCTATCTCAATGTGCTAGCTCGCAGTATAGCGACAGCGTACATTTCGGAATGGTGAGGCGACTTCCGCCAACCTGTACTAGAATAGCATTCCCACCGCAGAGCCAGGGAACGAGGGGAAAATCCAAAATCCAAAATTGATATGACCAGAAAATCTCGGATACAAGCCTCTCCTTTGAGGGAGAAGAAGATAGGACATTTTCCTTAGTTCAAGCCTGTCTTAATTTTGCGAAAAGTTGGGGGTGTAGATTTTCTTCCCCCCAAACTTTTCAAGACGAATTCTGAATTCTGAATTTTGAATTGGAGCGAAGCGACTTGACCCCCTTTCCGACAGCAAACTACTTTTTATCTTGCGGTGGTTTCGGGGGAAGCTCGATAATAAATGTAGCTCCCGCACCCAAAGACGAGAGACATTCAATATGACCGCCGTGTTTTTCGACTACAATTTGATAGCTGATGGACATTCCTAGTCCCGTCCCTTTACCCACTTCTTTGGTGGTAAAAAACGGATCGAAAATGCGATTTTTTACCGTATCGGGAATGCCGGGGCCGTTATCTTGGAGCCGAACGCGCACCCAGCCATCGTCCTCCAATTCGGTGGTAATTTCAATCTGGCTGGGATCGGATTTGGTTTCGGCGAGGGTGCGATGTTTGTCTCGTTCTTCTAAAGCGTCGATCGCGTTAGAAAGCACGTTCATAAACACTTGATTGAGTTGTCCTGGATAGCACAGCAGTTTCGGTAAATTGTTGTAATTTTTGACAATTTTGATGGCGGCGCGATCGCCTTTACCTTTAATGCGATTTTGTAAAATCATCAGCGTACTGTCGATCCCTTCGTGAATGTCGGCTTCTTTGCATTCGGCTTCGTCGAGGCGAGAAAAGTTGCGTAGCGACAGGACAATTTCGCGAATGCGTTTGGCCCCCACTAACATCGATTGGATAGAGTGTGGCAAGTCTTCAATGAGAAAGTCGAGTTCGACTTCTTCAATCAGTTCGGCAATGTCTGGTTCGGGGTCGCTATAGTGTTTTTGATAGGCTGTCACCACCTCGAGCAAATCTTCAGTGTATTCTTTAGCGTGAATTAAGTTACCGTAAATGAAGTTCACCGGGTTGTTAATTTCGTGAGCGACTCCAGCCACCAGTTGCCCCAAACTCGACATTTTTTCGCTTTGCAACAGTTGGGTTTGTGTTTGTTGCAGTTCGCGCAGGGCATTTTCTAGATCTCGTGTTTGTTGTTGTAGTTGAATTTCAGCTTTTTTGCGTTCGGTAATATCCATCACCGTGCCGAACAACCGCGCCACTTCACTGCTGTCGTCGCGAATGGCTTCGACTTTAATATGCGCGTAACCCGTTACCCCTTCGCCTAAAAGGGTTCGCAGTTCCAACTCGCAGGGAGTCGCGGTGGTAATGCAGCGCGAAAAAGCCGCTTGCAGCAAGTCGCGATCGTCGGCATGGTAATATTCTAAAGACGCTGGCACGTCGGGAGTTCCCAAAGCCGGGTTGCGGCGAAAAATCCGAAACACTTCATCCGACCATTCTAGACTTTGGGTCGCCACCTCAAATTCCCAATTGCCAATACTGGCCAGGCGCTGTGCTTGTTGCAGGTTGCGCGTCGTGCGTTGCAGTTTGGCT
>CAKZKB010000488.1 GCA_937121005.1 uncultured cyanobacterium
CTATGAGCGATCGCCCCGAAATTACCGCCGCCGTTCGCCAACTTTACAATACTTATCCGTTTCCCCCGGAACCCTTGCTCGACGAACCACCACCGGGGTACAATTGGCGCTGGCATTGGTCGGCACTGTCGGCATTTTGTACCGGGAAAAAACCCGATCGCGCTGACATTCGCGTACTCGATGCGGGTTGCGGTACGGGAGTCGGAACTGAGTATATTGCCCACTTGAACCCGGAAGCCAAAGTTACCGCGATCGACCTTAGTGAAAAGGCGTTAGAGGTTGCCAAAGAACGCACTCGGCGATCGGGGGCAAATACTGTCGAATTTCATTCCCTCAGTTTGTACGATGTCGGCAACCTTTCCGGGGAATTTGACTGGATCAATTGCGTCGGCGTGTTGCATCACTTACCCGATCCGGTGTTAGGATTGCGATCGCTAGCAGAAAAACTAGCTCCCGGCGGCATTATTCATATTTTCGTCTATGCAGAATTGGGACGCTGGGAAGTGCGGTTAATGCAGGCCGCGATCGCGCTTTTGCAAGGAGAGAAGCGGGGCGATTTTGAAGATGGGGTGAAACTGGGGCGACAGTTATTTTCTAGCCTACCGGAAGACAATCGCATTGTCAAGGAAGACAAGCGGCGATGGTCGTTGGAAAACCATCGCGATGCCAATTTTGCCGATATGTATTTGCACCCGCAAGAAATCGATTACAATATCAAAACCTTGTTCGAGCTCGTCGATGCTTCTGGGTTAGAGTTTGTCGGCTTTACCAACCCCGACTACTGGCAGCTAGAACGGCTGTTTGGCGACAATACAGAGTTGATGTCGCGGGCAAAAATACTAGAAGATCGCGATCGGTTTCGCTTAATCGAACTTCTCGATCCCGAACTCAGTCACTACGAATTTTGTCTGGCAAAACCGCCTTTTTCTCGCCAAGACTGGAGTGACGATCGCGTCTTAGAAGCGGCGGTTCCCGAACTCAACCCCTGCACGCACGGCTGGCCGAGCAAAACCCTTTTCGATTATAACTATTGCCCGGTGAGTTTGAGCGATGGCGAGTTTGCTTTCTTGCAACAATGCGACGGAACCCGAACCGTCGGCGAGATTTTATCCGCAGTGGAACCGGGGTTAGACGAAGTGCGATCGCTTCAGTCGCGACAGTTGATTTTACTGGCAATTTAGCGAGCCGCGATCGCGGTAAAATCGATTCTTTAAGGTAGCCGAGGGGGTGAGTTGTCCACTGCCCCCAAGGCCCGCAGGGAGACTTTTTGGGCTTCGGTTAGGCCGATCGCCCCGGTAATATTCAGTCCCGCATAGGGGCGATCGTCGAGGACTTTGACGCATTCTCCTGTCGCCACATCCCAGATCCGAATGGTTGCATCATCGCTGCCACTGACAAGCCGAGTACCATCAGGAGAAAATATGACTGATCGAAGCCAGTCGCGATGCCCCTTTAAGGTGTGGATACACTCACCGCTACTAACTTTCCACAATTTGACAAGATTGTCGCCACCACCACTGGCTAACAGTTTACCATCAGGAGAAAATGCAACCGAGTTGACCCAGTTTTGATGCCCCTTTAAGGTTTGGATACACTCACCGCTACTAACTTTCCACAATTTGACGAGATTGTCGCCATCACCACTGACTAACAGCTTACCATCAGGAGAAAATGCTACTGATACAACCCAGTTTTGATGCCCCTCTAAGGTTTGGATACACTCACCGCTACTAACTTTCCACAACTTGATTGTGCGATCGGAACTACTACTAGCCAACTGAGTTCCATTGGGAGAAAATGCTACTGATACAACCCAGTTTTGATGCCCCTCTAAGGTGTGGAGGCACTCACCGCTACTAACTTTCCACAACTTGATTGTGCGATCGGAACTACCACTAGCCAACTGAGTTCCATCGGGAGAAAATGCGACCGACCAAATCCGATGTTGATGTCCTTCTAAAGTGTGGAGGCACTCACCACTACTAACTTTCCACAGTTTGACAGTGCGATCGTCACTCCCACTAACTAACTTATTGCTATCTGAAGAAAATTTTACTGATTTCACGCTATTCTTATGTCCTACAAAAGTATGAAGACATTCATTCATACTGACTTGCCAGAGTTTCATAGTATGGTCGGAACTGCTACTAACTAAGTGAGTCCCATCACTCGAAAAGTCCACCGACCATATCCGGTTTTGGTGTCCTTCTAAGGTATGAAGACACTGACCACTATTAACTTGGCATACTTTTATAGTATGGTCTTCACTCCCACTAACTAATTGCTTTCCATCAGGGGAAAAGACTACCGACCAAATTCGATGTTGACATCCTTCTAAAGTGTAAAGACATCGGCCACTATTAACTTGCCAGAGTTTAATAGTACGATCTTCGCTCCCACTGACTAGAAGTTTGCCATCAGGGGAAAATGCTACCGACCAAACCCAGTCTTGATGACCTTCTAAAGTTTGGAAGCATTGACCGCTACTGACCTGCCAGAGTTTGATAGTACGGTCATCACTCCCACTAGCTAAAAGTTTGCCATCGGGGGAAAATGCTACCGACTTAGTTCCATTTTTATGACCTTCTAAAGTTTGGAAGCACTGACCGCTACTGACCTGCCAGAGTTTGATAGTACGGTCATCACTCCCACTAGCTAAAAGTTTGCCATCGGGGGAAAATGCTACCGACTTAGTTCCATTTTTATGACCTTCTAAAGTTTGGAAGCACTGACCGCTACTGACCTGCCAGAGTTTGATAGTATGGTCATCACTCCCACTAGCTAAAAATTCGCCATCAGGGGAAAATGCTACTGACCTTACCTTATCTTGATGACCTTCTAAAGTTTGGAGGCACTGACTACTACTAACCTGCCAGAGTTTAATAGTATAATCAGAACTGCCACTAGCTAAAAATTCGCCATCAGGGGAAAATGCTACTGACCTGACATTATTAAAATGAGCTTGCCAAACATCAACAGCTTTTCCAGTCTGCGCTTGCCATAAGCCAATTACACCACCAATATGACCTGTTGCCAATAGTTGTCCGTCTGGACTAAACAGAACTGTAAGAGGAGCTCCAAAAGACCACAAAAACCTAGTTTCTTCTAGATTTGCGCCTATCAACTTCGTTCCCCACAGCCAAGCACAAGCTAAATCGGCCTTTCGTAATATACTATTTGAGAGATCTAATCCTACTAAACTAGAACGATTGCGCCTTACTAGCAATGTCGCTAAATTACCACCAAAAAATTTGACTTCAAGCACATCTTTTCCTTTAGTTTTCAGTACCAACTGTTGCAACCGACGAATTGTTCCTTCATCTTCCCTAACCATTGGCACTAATAAATCTAGCACCGCTTTTGCCCAGGGTTCTTGCCCCCAACACTGCTGCAAGTGTATCCAATTTTCACCAATAAACTCGGACAAAGGTGCTATTTGCTTGCGTTTTCCCGACTCTGTTTCGCAATAAAAATAGTCCGACCAGATATAACTTTGGGGTTTCAAAGTTTCATCAATGCAACTTTGCTGTCGCGCCATTGCAGTAAAATCTTCTGCTAACACTCCCAACTCCGCCGCCAATTTATAGGCAACAAAAAACTCCAAGAGCGAACGGTGTGCCGGACTGTAATCGCCATCCTCATTACGAATCAACATCGTTTGCCCCATCATATCGTAATGCCAATGATCGAGCTCTTTTTCCTCCAATACCAACGGCCCGAACAAATTCCGAATCCGATCCGGGAAGTCCCGATAGTTCAAACTCATGCGGTCGTTAGACAGCATTTCCCACGACAACTCGCAGAGAAAATAGAGCTTATCTGCCAAACAAGTAAACGTGCGTCTGTTAGCGATATCGCGCTCTATTTTGCGGCTAACAGCATAGAGATACACGCGAGAGATATCGATAGGTTTTCCCCGTTCGATTTCTGGTAGCGCCTCTAAAATCAATTCCGTCATCACCGGACGACGAGCTAAATCTCGCAATTGCGGATTTTGTAACACTCGTTCCACTGTTTCCGTTTGGGTCGATCGCTTTCCTAAAACCGTGCGAATTTGTTCCTCATCAAACGGTTCCAATTCCAAAATTTCAAACTGCGGCGGTTCTGCGGTCACGTAGCGCGTCATCGATGCTGGAAACTCACCTTTCAGCGCTTCCCAAGCTGCTTTGGCATCCGGGAAATGTTCCGTGCGACAGGTTAAAATGGCTTTAGCACCAGGGACGATCGTCCGTGCCAATTCCCAGAAATTATTCGCCATTTTCTGCTTGTCTACCCGCGCCGCCATTTCGTCGAAACCGTCAAAAATCAGTAACAGTTTGCCCATGCGATTGAGGCGATCGAAGATTTCCGCCGTCAGGCGAATGTTATGCTTAGTAAAAAAGAATCCCGCCAGCACGTTTTCCACGTCCAACGCTTTGGCGTAGTCGCGCAATTGAATTACCAATGGCAACCGAGGTCGCTCCAATCCTCGATCTTTGGCTGCTATATATTTTTGTAACAATTCCCAGGCGTAGTGCATCACCAGCCAGGTTTTGCCCGTGCCAAATTCCCCTAAAATGGAGATGTGTTCTTTGGCCGGATCGTCGAGCCAGCGATCGAGATATCCTTCCGTCCAGCCTTCCGATTCGTCGTAGCGAGCGATACCGAGTTTGTAACCCGTTCCCGGCTCCACCTCGTCTTTTTTTGAACCAATGGGGACGTAAAGTTCAGCAATTTGTCGCTGTTCGATTTCGGACTCCAACCATTCGATATAAGGGGAAAAGTCGGCAACTTCATCAACGAGCTCGTCTAGGGTGTAACAAAACAAGCGATCGCGATAATTCGTATCGTTTTCCGCTTGTTCTCGTACCGCCGGACTCATGCGCCGCACCGCCACTAACCAACCTTCGTCGGTGTTTTCTTGCTTCACCGATCGCGCCAAAGCACTGAGATCGTGCAACCCCGCTTCACCTTCTACCCCTCGGACTAAAATGCGATCGAACCTGCGTCTTCCCTGAATGCGAAGAATCCACTGAAAACCGCGATCGTCGCGCACTTCGTAGTCCTCAAATTTGTAGTCCAAACTATCAAACCAAGGCCGCAGCTTGGCATACAGGCTCGATCGCACCGGGTTGTCTTCCGGTATCGGCTTAAGACTTTCAAGGATCGATCGTATATTTTTCTTGCTAACTTTGCGATCGAGTTTTTCGCTTAACTGCTTCCACAACTCCGACCCTACGTTCTTGGCATGACCCTCGTCAGCGTAGGCCTTCTCTGCAATGTTACCGTAAGTGTCGTTCTCCCAAGCCCCTCGCAGCACCGCTTTCCCCAACTCCGCCAGGGGAGAGTCGAGGATGTCGTCACAATATTTAAGGGCTTCTTCCAAATTCATTGCCCGTTTCTCCGGTAAAATATGCTATGCCAGCAGATGACTGGCGCGATCGATGTTTTATTATACCATTTTCCAAGAATAGTAGGAGCGATTCGCGAATCGCCCCTACAGGACGATACGATCTGACTTTTCTGACTGACTTTTGTGACGATCGCGCCTGTCTTTTTCGTCATCTTTTAGATCTGACCTCAACCTCTCCTTTTCGCTGACTTTACTGACGGACAACGAGGGATCTCAACAGCAACAATATAAGTGTCGATCGTTCTAAATAAAACAATGTTACTCCTCAAACAACTCGCCCAAGCTGTTATTCAGCGCTGGAAAATTTGGCTTTTGCTTGCCTTAAAGCATCTCATCAAAATCTTCAAAACCCCAACGCGAAAAGCGGTTCGTCGTTGGATCGATCGTTTCTTGGATGGGTTTCAAATCTTCGCCTCGGCCGTAA
>CAKZKB010000489.1 GCA_937121005.1 uncultured cyanobacterium
CGATCGACAGTACGGACGATCGAGCCACTATCCATCCACATTCGGGCGATTTGAACGCTCGAATGTAGCAAACCACCGGGGTTGCCCCGCAAGTCGAGGACGAAGGCATCAGCACCGCGATCGCTCAATTCTACGATCGCGTCGTGCATTTGTTCGGCGGCGTGGGCGTTAAACTCGTCGAGTTGGATGTAGCCGACGCGGGCATCGCCTTCGGTGCGTAAATGGTGGTGGACGGTGGTGACGGCGATGCGGCTGCGAACCAGGGTAATATCGAAGCGATCGCGATCGCCGCGCCACAAGGTCAAATTGATAGCAGTTCCTGCTTCCCCGCGAATCAGTTCGGCCGCTTCTTCTATACTCATGTCGCGAGTGCTGCGACCATCGATTTCTAAGATGCGATCGCCCGCTTGCAACCCGGCCCGCTCTGCTGGAGAATTGGCCATGGTTTCGCCCACCATCAATTCTTGGGTGGCTGCGTGACGTTCGATCCGCAAACCCACCCCCGACAGTTCGCCGTCGGTGCGTTCGGTGAGGGCAGCAAACTCCTCGGGATCGAGAAAGCGAGTATAGGGATCGCCCAACTGAGACAGGGCGCGACGCAAGGCTGTATAAGCCTCTTGGCGAGAAGAGTAGTCGCGGCTCAAGAGTTCTTGGCGAACGTGATGCCAATCGACCTGGTTAAAATTATCGTCAACGTAATCGCGCTCGACAATCTGCCATGCCTCGTCGAGCACGGCTTTAGGACTGGTTTCTAAGGCGGCACTCGCGCTGCGAGCGAAGGGGGCCACAGGCGCGAGAACCGTTCCTACGGCGATCGCGCCGCACAGCAAAGCAAGTCGGGATGCAGGAAGGCATTTGGGGAGGCAGTTCATTCAATTGTCCGGTAGAAGAGGATCGGGTATTAAAAGCAATCGCAGAGGTTAGAGCTTTCTGTCAGGGCGACTCGGAGGCGAGAATTTAATATTCTCGATCGATTCTTAACAGTTCTACAAGCAAAGTAAAGTCATTACAGCAACAAAAACGAGTCTCCCGCTAACTTTTCTTATTCTAAACGATCTACTTGCACTTGACAGCCCCCAACCGCTTGTCTATCTGGCATATCAATTTTAGATTTTAGATTTTGGATTTTAGATCGAGCCGAGCGATCGATCTGGGGCCTTGTACGAGCGTAACTGGATCCAGTTTTTCTCCACCGATATTCTCGATCGTATCGGGACAGACAATTACCCGCGCCGATCGCTCGGCGCGGGTAGACTGGACGTATCTGTGCTAATTTGCTAGTGCTTAGCGAGCGGCAATGGGTTTGTCGGCGATCGTCTCGAGTTGCACCGACTCGAGCAGTTCTTGCCATTCGGCGGCGATCGCTTCATCTTCGGGATGGGCTTGCCGCAATTGCAACATGGCATCGAAGGTATCGTACCAATCCCCCGAACGCGCTAAGGCTTCGACGCGATCGATATCGATAGTGCTAGCCGGAATATCGGCAACGTCGGCTCGGCGCTCGATAATGCTACTGGCAGTCGGACTGCTGGGATCGAGATCCTCGCACAGGGCGACCGCGTACCAACTGTAGGTACGTCCGGGTTCGAGTTCCGGTGCGTCTTCAGGAAGCGCGATCTGGGTAATTCCCGGTGTTGGCGGCAGGGGGACGATCGCTTCGTAGTGCTGGTTTTTGCGCTCGTCTTGAATGCTGAAGAACAATTCTGTGGCTTCGGTTTCGGGCACGTAGAGGGCAAAGTTGGGACGGGCAGCGCGGGTATAACCGCTGTTGGTATGCGGCACCATCAGGGTTAGGGACTCGCTATCCCCCGACAAGCACTGACGGCTTTCGCGAGACGCGCCGCCGGCGGTTTCGTGGGGAGCCAAATCTCCAGGGGGCTCGAAAACAACGGCTTCAGCAGGCAAGGCCAAACTGACGATGGCAGTGGCAGTTGCCCAACGAATTAAAGTGGTAAACGGTTTCATGATGTGCGTTCCTCTCTATATAGTCTACAGTGGGAGATTCCCCGATCGATTGTGATGCTTCCGACTACTGGCTGACCTGTTGGCGGTCTGGGCTGCTAGCAGCGCGCCCTCGGATGATATCTTCGAGGCCGGCTGAGTTTAGCATTTCTTCCCATTCGGCCTGCATCTGAGGATCGTTAGGGCGCGATCGCGCCAGTTCCGACAAGGCAAATGCTGCGTCGTACCACAGCCCCGAAGCCGCCAGACGCTCGATCTCCTCTAAGGTTAGAGGTTCGCGGGCATCGGGCAACTGGCCGCGATAGGGAAGGCGGCGCACGGAGGCCCCGGCTGTGGGTGCGCTCGGATCCAAGGGAGCGCACAGGGGAACCACGAACCATCGATAAGTTCTGCCGGGTTCGAGGGCCGGGGCGCGATCGGGCAAGCGAATGGCGGTAATGCCCGGTTCTTCAGGCAGGGACACAACGGTTTCGTACAGTTGGTTGCCGCTTTCGTCTTGAATGCTAAAGAAGGCCCCGTTCGCTGCGGTGGGTGGCACGTAAGCCAAGAAAGTGGGACGTGCTTGCACGGTATAGCCGTTATTGCTATCGGGGACGATGAGGGTTAAAGCCCGATCGCCCTGGGAGGCACACTGTTGACTTTCGCGGGAGGCGGCTCCTTCGGTTTCGTCGGGGGCCAGATCTCCCGGCGGTTGGAACGTGACCGATCGCGCCGGGACAGCGATGCCGATAATGGCACTACAAGCAGCCAGGAGTGCAACCTGTGGCCTTGGGGTGAATAGGTGTCTCATGTGTGTTTCAGTTCGTGAACGACAAGCGTCCGCGATCGGTTCTCTTTCCCTGCGAGGAAGACTGAAAACAACGGTTCGTTACTACTGCGCGATCGCTTCGCTGGCAATGCTGTCGAGGCCGGCAGTATTTAAAAGCTCTTGCCAAACCGCTTCGACTTCGCTATTGTGGGGGTGTTCGTGCCGCAATCGGGCGGCCGCGCTCACGGCATCGTACCAAGCACCGGACGATCGCAAACGTTCGATTTCTGCTAAGGTAGGAGTGTCAGTTGGCGAACTGGCTACTCCCTCATCGAGCCGTTCGATGAGTGCCGCCACGACGGGGGAATCGGGATCGAGTTCTCCGTGACACATGGCTGATGCAAACCAGCGATAGGTGCGTCCGGCTTCTAAAGCTGGAGCGTCGTCAGGGACGGATAAAGGTACGACTCGATCGCCGCTCTCGATGGGGACAACGGTTTCGTAAACTTGGTTGGCCATCTCGTCTTGGATGCTGAAAAATAGCTGGCTCGTTCCCGCACCGAGTTCGGGCACGTAGACGAACAAGGTCGGGCGCTCGGCGGCGGTAAAGTAGCGATCGGCGTTGGGAGCCAAGGGCATCAAGGAGCCACCGGAAAAGCAGCTACCCGTGCGCGACGCGCCACCAGTGGTATTGCCCGGCGAAGGGTCGCTCGGCGGCTCGAAGGTTTGGGCTCGCGCCGAACCGGGGAAGCTCGTCAGGGCTATGGCGGCCGCTAAAGAAATTGGAATGAAATTAAATGGTTTCATGGGTGGTGTAGGATGAGTTGAATACGGACAATCGAACGGCGAAACGCCTAAAATTGTAGAGGAGCGGCGCGTATCGACTCGCGATCGCCGCGATACGTCGGTATGCAGTTGGTAGAAACTTGACCCCAATCGAAAATTTAGTTGTTGGCAGATGCAAAAACTGCCCTGACGGCCGCGCCGAGATTTAGGAGGTCGGTGCGCTAACGCCTCGCCTCTAAACATTAATTTAACATCGCATAAGGGCAAGTTTTGTCCGTCAAAGGGCTGAAATTCTGTCTCTGTCGGGAATCGAACCGAATCTTCTAAAGTTTTAATTTCGCTAGCGCCGCTCTTTTTCCGATCGCTCTGGGGCCTGCAAATGGTTGAGACTTTCTAGGATACCGCGCCCCACCAAACCGAGGCCGCGGCCGATAACCCGCGTCAGCACGTACACCAAACTGCGCCCCGCTAAAGCAACCACGGCCCGCAAACGCGGCGCGATCGCGTCTCGTCCTTCTAGCACCAACGTTACCGTTTGTTGGATCCCCGACAACTGCTCTAACTCCTCTCGGCGCGGGGCGTAAATATAGGTTTGCTCGATTCCGTAAGGGTTGAGGACGAACAGAGAAAAGCGACTTTCGTAGATGTTTTTCGGATCGCCAATATATTTTTTCCAGCGATAGTGCCAAGACAGTTCGTTGCGAAAGCGTTCGATTTCTCGAGTGGGGAGTAAGTTGCGAGCGTAAAAGTTTTGTTTGATGGCTTCTACGTCAGCAAAGTTATCGAGCAAGGGCTGAATGACCCCGCAAGCCACGCGAATGGCGATGTGCTGTAAAATCAACTCCGCGCGTCGGGTAGCTAAATCGCTGCCAAATTTCCCGGCAAGTCCGTCAACAGATAGGGGCGTTTGAAACAATAAATGATCGATGAGTTCGACAGAAAGCGGGATTTTGGCGAGGATTTCGAGCCAAACAATTTCGGCATTTTCTAGCAGCAAGTCTACCAGTTCGATTTGCCGATCGCCGTAGGGTAAAATATAATACTTGCCAAAGAACTCGATCGTCGAATCTTGCCACAGATCTTCGAGGACGCGGGGGACGAGTTCGACCAAGCGCGATCGCTCGATTTGCGACGATCGCAGTTCCGAGAGAATATCCTCGAAGGTTCTAAAAATTAAATATAATAATTCTCGCTTTTTCTCCGTTTTGAGAATATCAATTTCCAGGGGAACCTCAGTTAAATTGGTTAAATTGGACTGAAGTTTGTTTAAGGTCGCTTCAAATAGTTCCGTTTGCACCGCCTTGGTTTCCACGAACTCCGTACTGTTGGAGACGATCGAGCCGGGGTTGCGGGTAACGCGAGGGCGAGATATGCCTTGGGATCTGGGAGGGATTTGCGGTTCTCGGTTCCAGGGAGATAGCAAGCGTTCGGCCAGCCAACCGGCCGCCCGCAATTCTCGCTGCCGGCCGAGTAAAATAAACCGATCGAACACCGATAAAATCGGCAATTCTAACTCTTGGTTGACGCGATCGAGTTCGGTTTGAATAATTGCCAGCGATCGCGACTTGGGAACGGCGGAAACGGGCGGGAGAATGGCGATCGTCTCCTCGGTATCTTCCTCGAGTAACAGGCGATCGTCCCAATAAAAGCCACCCGCCGCCACTCGCCGCAACGCCACCACCAATTCGTCAATGTCGATCCCCTTGCGGACGCAACCGCGAATACCCCATTGGGGGGCAGTGACGCGATCGAAGGGGTTCAAACGGGAGACGAGGGCGACGATCGGCACATCAGGATGGCGATCGCGCCAAGCCTGCATGGATTTTAGCTCGATGGCCTCAGCCGCCACCACCAGCACGTCCACCGCCTCCCCTTCCTCGCTTAACCTCGAGAGGCGATCGGCCTCTTCCACCACCGTCAGATCCCCGGCCCCAGGTAACGCCACCGCCAACCCCAAGCGAAAAATCGGATCGGGATCCACCAGTGCCAAGCGGACGATCGCCCCCTCTTCGACTTGCTGCGTTTCTGATGCTGTCCCGTCGATCATTTCAACTTAAGAGGGGGAATTGGGGAGATGGGGAATTAGGGGATTGGGGGTTTGGGGGATTAGGGGATTGGGGGTTTGGGGGATTAGGGGGAGAAAGGTTTACGAACTGACAGGACAAAGCCTACCCTAAAACCTAAAACCTAAAACCTAAAACCTAATACCTAATCCCTAATACCTAATCCCTAATACCTAATCCCTAATACCTAATTCCTCAAAACTTCGGATCGTACTTTTCGGGTAACTGCGGTTTGGGGGGTACGGGATCGTAGTAGGT
>CAKZKB010000490.1 GCA_937121005.1 uncultured cyanobacterium
AAAGCCTTGGTTATTGGTCAAACCCGTAGGAACGACAATTTGGATCGGGCCGCTGTTCGTACCGGGAAAAACGGGCTGTTGGGAATGCCTGGCCCAACGGTTGCGCCCCAACCGCCCGGTGGAAATGTTTGTCGAGAAGCGCAAAGGTATTTCGCCGGCCGCCCTCACCCCCGCCGTTAGCGTCCCCTCAGCTTCGGAAACCGGGTTAAATATTGCCACCACCGAAATTATCAAGTGGATTGTCGGCGATCGCAACGAAGCCCTAGAAGGAACCATCGTCACCTTCGATACCCTGTCGCTGCAAACGCGAGATCACGTTTTGGTGAAGCGGCCCCAATGCCCGGCCTGCGGCGAGCGCGACACCTACAGGGGCGATCGCGAGCCCGAGCCTCTGGTACTAGAAACTTGTCCGAAAACATTTACCGCCGACGGCGGCCACCGTCGCATCACCCCCGAAGAAACCCTAGAAAAGTACGGACACCATCACAGTCCCATTACTGGGGCCGTGCGCCAACTGGTGAAAGCCACCCCCGACAGCAACGGGTTGCTACATATGTATTCCTCGGGGCATAACTTCTCCCGAGTCGGAGACGATTTATACTTTTTGCGGCAAGGCTGTCGCGCCCAAAGTGCGGGCAAAGGCAAAACCGACGCACAAGCCAAAGCCAGTGCAATCTGCGAAGCCCTCGAACGCTATTCGGGCTTGTATCAAGGCTACGAAATTTGCCGCAAAGCCACCTACAACGACCTGGGAAATGCTGCCATTCATCCCAATCTCTGTATGCAGTTTAGCGACGCGCAGTACGCCAACCGCAAAGAATGGAATGCCCAGTGTAAAAGCAAGCTCAACTTAGTAGTAGAACCCTTTGACGACACGGCTGAGGTAGAATGGACTCCCGTTTGGTCCCTAAGCGAGCAACGGTTTAAATATTTGCCCACCGCGTTTTGCTATTATAACTACCCTCACTATCCGAGTGCGTGTTGCCCGGCCGACTCCAATGGCAATGCCGCCGGAAACACCAAAGAAGAGGCGATCGTGCAAGGGTTTATGGAACTGGTCGAACGCGACAGTATTGCCTTGTGGTGGTACAATCGAATCAAGCGACCCGCCGTCGATTTAGAAAGTTTTGACGATCCCTACGGCGTAGAATTGAGAGACTACTATCGCAGTGTCGATCGCGACTTGTGGGTGTTAGATCTCACCAGCGATTTTAATATTCCCGTGTTTGCTGCCATTTCTGCACGCACCGACAAACCCGCCCAAGATATCATTTATGCGTTCGGAGCTCATTTTGATGCTAAGATCGCCCTGTTGCGAGCGCTAACCGAAGTCAACCAAGTGTTACCTTCGGTTTCGGGTGTGGCTCCTGACGGCAGCGTCGAGTATAACGATTGGGACGCTCTAGCTTTAGACTGGTGGACGCAAGCGACCTTAGAAAGCGAACCCTATGTGGTTCCCGACAATACGGTTCCGGCCAAGCGCTATAGCGACTATTCTCGGCTCGACAGTAAAGATTTGCTCGATGACGTAATGACCTGCGTTAATTTAGCGAAAGAACGGGGCATGGAAACCCTAATTCTCGATCAAACTCGCCCCGATATCGGCCTGAATGTGGTGAAAGTTATCGTTCCGGGATTGCCGCATTTCTGGCGGCGTTTAGCTCCGGGCCGGCTCTACGAAACCCCTGTTAAATTGGGGTGGTTGTCTCAACCGATTCCCGAAGAAAAACTCAATCCTTGGTCGATCTTTTTCTAAGCATTATATCATGCAACCTGCCTTTTTGCTTTCTTTCCGGGATACCGTTACCGCCAGCGATGCCAATGACGATCGCTTCATTCTCAGCGCGCCCAATCTCAACCTAGATATGGGACAATTTTCCCCAGGGATTCGCTCGGCGATCCGGTCTTTATTGGACGAGGAAGCCACAGAAGAGGAACTGAGCGACATTGTTTTGCAGCAAGAAGAAATGTCTGCCTTACCCCAACTATTTTACTTGCTGCAACAATTGACCAATATTGGTTTAATTTGTCAGACGCTGAAAGTGGAAGGCGAACCAATGGCGACGATCGTCCCTATTGCGGTTCCTTACTCCTTGGAATGGGAGCAGGTAGAACCCGATCGCGAATACGTTTTGTCTCGTTTTGCCTGCGCTCGCCAAGAAGAAGGAAAGTTAGTGATTGAATCCCCTTTAGCGAAGGCTCGGCTTCACGTTGCCGACTGGCGGGCGATCGCGTTTTGGGGACTGTTAGCTACGCCGCAAAAAATCAGCAGTATTTCCCACTTAATTCCATCGCTATCAACGGAGATAGCAACAACAATTGCCAGCCTGTTTCTGAGTACGAAAATTCTCGACGAAGCGACCGAACCCCAAACGGCAATTGAAGATACAAATAAAACCTTAAAACAGTGGGAATTTCACGATCTGCTCTTTCACGCTCGCTCTCGGGCGGGGCGAAATTATGGTAAAGTCGGAAAAAGCTACCGATTTTTAAATCAAATTGAGACCTTACCTGCCGTCAAACCCCCCATGTCGGAGGAGTTTATCGATCTCTACAAACCCGATATCGACCGACTCCAGCAAAGCGATCGCCCCTTTACGCAAATCCTCGAAGAGCGCAAATCCTGGCGGGAGTTCGATAGTAACACGCCGATAACGATACAACAACTTGGCGAATTTTTATATCGATCGGCCCGAATGCGCGGCTTTGCACGAGATCGGTACTACGAAGCCAGCAATCGCCCCTACCCGACTGGAGGTGCGGCTTACGAGCTCGAAATCTACGCAGCCGTTCACCTTTGCGAAGGGCTTACGCCTGGATTGTATCACTACTGCCCCAAAGACCACCGACTCTACAAAATTGCCGATCGCACCCCCGAAGTCGCACAGCTAATCGAGATTGCCCAACAGTCTACAGCCCAGCAAAACGAACAACAAGTCTTTCTCATTTACGCCGCTCGCTTCCAACGGGTATCTTGGGCTTACGAAGCCATTGCTTATAGCTTAATCTTAAAAAACGTCGGCGTTCTGCAACAGACCATGTATTTAGTCGCCGAAGCCATGGATCTGGCCGGTTGCGCCATCGGTTCGGGCAACTCCGACTTGTTTGCGGCGGCGGCGGGAACGGACTACTATGCCGAAACCTCAGTCGGGGAGTTTATTCTGGGAAGCAAGCTGAAGGTAGCCGACTCTCGCTAATGCGATCGCAAATTCACCCAAAATCTCGATCTTTTTGTGTCGAAGGGGCCATTTTCAGGCACGATATTATCGTCGGCGGGTTTCGATCGCTCGAGATATACCGCTCGGCATTCGGACATTTTCGGGGGAATAGAGTTCGTGTATTCAAAGTTACCATTAAGGTCAAACGGCTTGCCTGTTGCCGTTTTGTGTGCGTCCGTCTTTGTCGTCCTTCCGGCTCGGGGGCAAATTGTCCCGGATGGCACGCTTCCGGTCAATTCGGTGGTGGTTCCCAGTGGCAACACCTTCACCATTGAAGCCGGAACTGCGACCGGAAGCAACCTGTTCCACAGTTTCAGCGAGTTTTCCATTCCGACGGGAAGCGCTGCCATTTTTAACAATGGGGCTAGCATTGACAGCATTCTCGCTCGCGTCACTGGGGGCAATATTTCCAATATCGATGGTTTAATGAGTGCCAACGGCAACGCCAATTTATTTTTACTCAATCCCAACGGCATTGTTTTTGGCCCCAACGCTCGCTTAGATCTGGGAGGAGCGTTTTTTGCCACCAGTGCCGAGTCGGTTCTGTTTGCTGATGGAGTCGAGTTTAGCGCTGCCAACCCAGAAATGACCCCGTTGCTAACAATATCCGTGCCATCTGGCTTGCAGTTTGGGGACGCACCGGGCGCGATCGTCAACCGTTCGACGGTCGATCGCGCTGAAGTTATCGCCCCTCTAGACGCGATCGGCTTGCAGGTTTCTCCCGGTAACACCCTGGCCCTGGTCGGGGGCAACGTACAATTTGAAGGCGGCGCAATCAGTACCGGGGGCGGCCGCATCGAACTTGGTAGCGTTGGTAATACTCAAGTTGTAGGGATCCAACCGGCCGACGGCGGTTTGGGTCTGAACTACGACGGGGTTAACTCGTTTGGATCCGTGCGCCTTGTCGGTGGCGCGATCGTCAACAGTAGCGGCGATCGCAGCGGCCCGATCCAAATTCGCGCCAATGCGTTAGAACTCGATCGCTCCCGAATTACAGCCTTTAACTTCGGCGATCGGACTGGTGGTCTCATCGACATCGATGCGACAACGGTAGACTTTATCGGCGAAGGTCGCGAATTTTTCGACGATCGGGTGCGCGATGTTTTACGCATTAACGATTTTACCAATTTAGCAACCTTACCTTTCGGGTTAGTAGCTGTCAGCGTCGGGACGGGAACCGGGGCCAGCGCCGAACTGGATGCGGTGCGCGTGGACTTGCGCGAGAGTATCTATTTTCTCACCCGGTCGATCGGCCCCGGCCCGGCTGGAGATATTCGCGCCAACGTCGCCGAGTTTCTAGAAATCAATGCGGCCGGAGTGGTGTCCAACACATCCCTCGATTCGAGTAGCGACTCGGGCCAGGTGACGGTGAATACGCGCCAAGTCCGCTTGCTCAATTCTGGGGCGATCGGCTCTGAAAACTTTGGCAGCATCGGACGCAGCAACACCGTCACCGTTAACGCCAGCGAGTCCATCGATTTGGTGGGGGTACAATTGCGGGTGACGGAAGTGGGCGACGGTCGCACGGAATCGGGGAACTCGATCGTCGGTACGAGCACCCAGGGAACGCAAGCGGGAGACGTGCGCGTCACAACTGGCGCGTTGCGCGTTCGCGGCGGCGGTGCCATCATCTCGACGAGCATTCTTCGCGGCCGGCCGGGAAATATTTTTGTCACCGCCGAAACCCTGGATTTCAGTGGGGTTTCGCCGGGTACACCCAGCGTCCCCAGTTCGATTTTTGCGGGGTCGTTCGGTGCTAACGTGCAAGCCGGAGCAAATATTAATGTTGTGGCTGGAGATCTGATGGTTGCTGACGGAGCCGGCATTTTAGTCCAAAACTTCGGATCGGGTGTCGGTGGCGATATTAACATCGTCGCTGACTCGATTCGCCTCAATGGAGGCAGCATCAGGACGGGAGTGCGTTTCGGCGAAGGGGGCAACCTGCGAGTGGAAGCTGACGAGTTGCGACTCGAGGATAGCAGCCAAATTCTCGCTCAGGTAGGAACGGCGACTAACCCGGTTTCTCTTTCCTCGAGTACGGGGACGGGGGGCAACGGCGGTAATTTAACCGTTGATGCCGATGCCATTGTTGCCCTCGACAACAGCGATATCTTTACTGAAACTCTCGACGATCGCGGCGGTCGCATTCGCATTGAAACTGACGGACTTTTCGGCTTGCAAGTCCGAGAAAACCTTACTAGCAACAGCGATATCGTCCCCGAATCGCGAGTCGATTTAGACACTCAAAAGGTCACGTCTCCCGACATCAACGCACAAGAAAATCTAGCCGAACTCATGGCGACGATCGTCGATCCCGATGAGCTTTTGGGCCTCAATTGCACGTCTGCTATTCCTACCAATGGTAACAGCTTACCAGAAGCCACCGAGTGGGAGATTTCCGAGTCGGGGCGCGTGACCCTAGTCACTGACAACAGTGCAGAACCCTCCCAGAATCTCACTGTCGAGTGTCGCTAATCTAACTTGCTTTGTTGTTAGAATCTTGATAGCGATCGATGAGATTTTCGATCGCTGTTAAGGTTTTGTTTGCATCCCAACCGCCGTACAAATGGGCCGCGATCGCGCAACCTCCAGCCCCTACGCCTTCTTTCACAAACCCCCGTTCGTAGGCTTGTAATTGCGAGTAGCGAGACTCGGAAAAGTTGAGGTTGGCTGCTAGCAATGTTGCCTCCGTTTGTAAGGCTAAACCGGGAGTGTCTCCTGTGGGATCGTCGCTAACCCATCGTGTCGTTCCCACTACCACACGATCGCGATTCCATTCTAAATTGTCCCATTGGGCGATCGCTTTTGCTAACGCATACACCGCCAACATTTGCGTCCCCCCTGCTAGCATCACTCCCCGCGTCCGACTGGCGGCGATCGTCATTCCCGCTACTGCTACTTGCATGGGATCGCCCACCGCAGCGACAATATCGAGAGGTGAAAGGTTAGAAGGGCGAACGCCATTCGCCCCTACAAAATGTTGCAGTCCTTGTCGCACCACATCCCACTTTTGCGTATGATTGCATTGAGGATGGGAACTGTTAACTTTACCACTGGCAGCGTAGCCGAGTCCGGTGAGAACGGCAAGGGCGGTGGTGGTTCCGCCGACAACGCATTCGCCGAGAACCAAATAGTTGGCTTCGCGGGCAAGTTTTTCCCCCCAAATGAGGCCTTGCTGAAAGAGACGATCGACGGTTTCTCGAGTCATGGCGTGCCCCGTCGTCACGCAACGGGCCGGTTTTCCTCCTAGGTCGATCGCGGGAACGGCGGGAGGTTGAGGCAACCCGGCATCAAACAAGTATAGGGGAATTTGTAAGGATTCTATGACAGAACGAGAAATAAAGGTCGGCGACACCCCCGAGTGTAGCGGTGGCAGGGGATATTTGGGGTGCGGTTGGATACCATTATAGAGAAATTCAGCATCGGCGATCGCGGTGAAGCGGCGATCGTCCGGGGTTTTACCCGCAACCGAAATACCCCGAATCAATCCGGTATCTGTAAAGCCTAAAATACAAGCAAAAATAGGACGCTGGCCGCGATGTCGTTCCAGCCACAGGCGACCGAAGCGATTGTTTGTACGAACCAAAATCATAACTGTAGGGGCGAACGGCGTTCGCCCGATCGATGATGTAGTGTAAGTATTCAGGTG
>CAKZKB010000491.1 GCA_937121005.1 uncultured cyanobacterium
TCACTTTAGAACTGCGAAGCAGATTAAAACGAGAACACCGCCAAACTTTCTTACAAAATCAACGCGGGCCAGGTGTTGCCCTGATTTCCCTTCTCATTGACGAAAACCAAGCCGATCGCGCTTTTGAATGGCTGCACCGCACCACCACCGCCGATCTCGCCGACTATACCAAACTCATCGATGCCCAAGTCTCCGCCGATGCCAATTCTGAGGTACAAAAAGCCGTCGATGAGTGGAACCGTCGCTATTACGAAATTCAGTTTCTCAACAACGACTTACAAGAGAACTTCAGCGAAGACAAATCGCGCCAACTCAACCAAAAGTGGGCCGAACTTCGCACCCACGAACAGGATATCATCGAGAACTTCCCCGAAGTCGCCGAACTGTTTGAAACCCAACCCACCGATATCGCCAAGCTACGAGACAGCATCCCTAAAGATACGGTGTTGCTGCAACCGACACTACTGACGGGAGTGGAAAATGTCGAGAACGAAATCGCTTTATTTGTCGTCACTCGCGACAGTTTAGATGTGGTCAAACTTCCCATCGATCCGGACGCATTCGACAGTCTTTTAAGCGAGTATCGACAACAACTTACTAACCCGAACAGGCTCGACTACGCCAACAATCAAAAGCAATTGTACGACTGGTTTATTCGTCCCGTCGAGGACAAAATTCTCGCCGCTTCCCCCAAGTCTCTGGCGATTATTGCCACTGGAAAGTTGCGATACATCCCCTTCGAGACATTTCGCGATCGCGAAACCAACGAATATCTCATCGATAAATATCCGGTTTACTATTTAACCCGAATTTCAACGCGATCGCTCGCTTCGCAAACCGATCCTTTTCCCTGGCGAGCGATCGGAATTGGGGCAATGATTATTATAGCAGTTTATAGTCGGGTGGGCATTGCCCACCCTACCAAAATCAGGACGATCGCCCTTGTAATTGCCGGACTGGGGACGATCGCCCTTCTCGTTTTCCCTTCCACAAACAGCAGAGTTTTAGGACTAGGAAATCCTGTTCCCAACGGCAAACAAAACCTCCCCGCAACCGAAGAAGAAGTCAACAACATCGCCAAAATGATGCGGGGAAGTGCGGCATTTTTGCGCCAAGATGCTACCTTCGATCGCTTCCAAACCAACGCCCCCAACTTCTCCATTTTACACCTGGCGACGCACGGCTGCTTCCAAGAACTGGGCTGCGAAAATATCGGCATGGAGGCCAATACCTTACTGTTCGCCGATACCCAATTCCACATTCGCGATGCCATTCTTCTCGGCTTAGAAAACACCGATCTCATCGCTCTCAGCGCGTGCCAAACGGCCATGGAAACCTACTCCGACGGGCGCGAAATTTCCGGAATGGCCTACATTCTAGAACGTGCTGGAGCCAATGCAGTCATGGCGACGCTGTGGAGTGTTGCGGATGAGTCTAGCAAAGATTTGGCGATCGCGTTTTATCGCCATGCCAAACAGAGAAATAACAAAGCTGCCGCCCTGCGCCAAGCTAAGTTAGAATTAAAAGAACAGGACGCACATCCCTATTTTTGGTCGCCGTTGGTTTTGATTGGCGAAGGAAAGTAATGCCCACTCTCCCTAGTCAATTCGCACGGGAAACACCCAATCGCGGTAGCGAGGTTCGCGGTTTTCCGTTATCGCGATCAGGGTTTCGCGCAACTTCTGGGTAATGGGACGATTGCCGGGCAGTTCGTAATTTTCGATGCGCTTGATGGGGGCAATTTTGGCTGCCGTCCCGCACAAAAACGCCTCGTCAGCAATTAACAGTTCCGATTTGTCGATGGGGCGTTCGACAACAGGAATGCCCATATCTTTAGCAATGGTAATAATGCTATCGCGAGTGATGCCTTCGAGAATATCTTGCTCGAACCCCGGCGAAATCAACGTGCCATTTCTGACCATAAAGATATTCATCCCCGTCGCTTCGCAAACCTTACCCTGGGTATTCATTAAAATCGCTTCGTCGAAACCGGATTTTACCGCTTCGGTTTTGGCTAAAGAAGAGGTAATATAGGCGGCGGAAATTTTCCCGCGCAAGGGGAAACTGCGATCTTCTTGGCGCGTCCAAGAACTGATGCGACAATTGACACCATCAGCCGAAAGGTACTCGCCCAACTCCAACCCATAGATAAAAAAGTCGTGTTCGATATCGTGGAGGCGGGGGGCAATGTTAAGATCGCTGGCGTAAACGAAAGGACGAATGTAGAAGGGGTTGCTGGGTTTGTTCTGGCGGACGAACTCGACGATCGCGTGTTGAATTTTGTCGGCGGGCAGATCGTAGCACAGAAAGCGGGCGCTATCGCTGAGACGTTGGCTGTGGCGATCGAGGCGAAACAGCAAAACTTGCCCCGGATCTTGGGGATCGACGAAGCCGCGCATACCGCCAAAGGCCCCAGTTCCGTAGTGTAAGGCGCGGGTGGCGATGGAAATATTGGCTTCGGCGAAAGGAACGAAGCGGTTCTGGAAATAGGCGATCGGCAGGAAGTTGGGCATTGTTCGGTTTGGAGAAGCACTAACCAGCGAATAGTTCTACCAGTTTACCAGACGGGGAATCTTCATACCTTATGTAGTGGCAAACCCCCTGTAGTTGTCCATTTCCAGCCGTCAGAACGGGGTAGGCACGGGGGCGCTACCCCTACGGTTCAAACTGCAACGGGCTCGACTTCTCCTCGCCAACGATAGTATGCCGCACAGGCCCCTTCTGAGGAGACCATGGGCGCACCTAGGGGGCGTTCTGGCGTGCAGCGCGTCCCGAAGGCGGGGCATTGGTGGGGCTTTTTAAACCCTTGTAAAATCTCGCCGCTAATACATTCGCTACTGTCTAAATGGGGGGCGCTGTGGGGATCGAAACCAAATTTGCCATCGGCATCAAAAGCCGCATATTCGCTTCGCAACCCCAAACCACTTTGGGCAATTTCGCCCAAACCGCGCCAGCGTCGGGGAACCACTTCAAACACGCGCGAAATCAGTTCTCGGGCAGGTTGATTGCCCTCTCGCGACACCGATCGCGCGTATTGGTTTTCTAATTTGGCTTCGCCGCGTTCTAATTGCTGCAAGCATAAATAAATTCCTTGCAAGACATCAACGGGCTCGAATCCGGTGACGACAATGGGGATCTGATAGCGTTCGACGATGGGTTCGTATTCAGTATAGCCCATGACGGTACAGACGTGACCGGCCGCTAAAAACCCTTGGACGCGACATTGAGGTGAGGATAAAATCGCCTCCATTGCGGGCGGAACGAGGACGTGAGAGACCAGTAAGGAAAAATTGGTTAAATTTTGTTGCGCTGCTTGGTAAACTGCCATGGCGGTGGTGGGGGCAGTGGTTTCAAAACCCACACCGAAAAACACCACTTCTTTGTCGCGATTTTGGCGGGCAATTTCTAAGGCATCTAGGGGAGAATAGACGATGCGAACTTGTCCGCCAGTGGCTTTGACGCTGAGGAGATCGGTGTCAGAACCGGGAACGCGCAGCATATCGCCAAAAGAACAGAGGATGGCGTTAGGAGAACGGGCGATCGCGATGGCGCGATCGATAATTTCGATGGGGGTAACGCAGACAGGACAACCGGGGCCGTGCACCAGAGTAACACCATCGGGAAGCAGGCGATCGATACCGTATTTGACGATCGCGTGGGTTTGTCCCCCGCAAATTTCCATAATGGTATGGGGTCGCGTCACGACTCGGGCGATCGCGTCGGTATAGTAGCGGGCTAGTTTGGGATCGCGATATTCACTAACAAATTTCATAAACGATCGGGTAATTGGTAATCGGTAATTGGTAACGTCCTTTACCGGGCGCAGCGATCGTCTGCATCGCTCCTCTTATGATAGCCAACACAGGGGCAAAGAAACCTATACTTTTGATAAAATTTATCTCTTATCGGACGCGATCGAGAATATGGGTGTAGAAACCGGATTTTTAACAACGCATCAACGTATCAGGGAACAACGAACGTAAGGATTCAGGTATGCTAGGGTAAATGGGTGTAGAAACCCGGTTTCTCGCTTATAGCCGGACAAGATCTGAGTTTTTCCTTTTAGAAACCGGGTTTCTGTGTACCACCTGAATGCTTACCAACGAACAACGGTGCATCTGTAGGTTGGGTTGAAGTCTGCAACCACAGATGAATGAGTCGGTCATTGCGTTACCCTGTGGGAAGATAAATATTGTAAACGGTCAGGGTCAAGACGTACATCCCGACCCTGAAGCATTCAAACAGTTTACTGGCGCAATAGACCGGGATTGGCTTTCACTTGTGCCAACACCTCTCGGGCTACCTTACAGAGTTCTTCAACGACAACATCCACGAAAGGACGACCGTCTAAATCTTCGGTAATCCAAGGATCCATAATCACCGTTCGCAGCACGGAAATCGAGGTTTCGTCTGAATTATCGCTAGCCGAATCTAAACCGAGCAAGCGTTGTTTGTAGTCATTGAAAAATACCTCGCCGTAGACCTCTTTATGGAAGTCCGTCGTACTGACAATGACTTGATAGGTATCGATATCGCGATCGGGTTTAATCCCCACGCGATCGTAAATCAATTTGTTAAACGCATTCACCTCCGCTAAGTTTTGATTGCGTTGACCGTTGACATTGTAGTTGAAAGCGTAGGTAATAATATTGAGATCCGATCCGGTTTCGCGCAACAGATCTAACCCTTCGCCGTCAAGATTGTCGAGAAGTTCTTGATGGGTTTTTCCGAACAGTTTTTGCCGCAGCAACGACATTGCTTCGGCTTCAGTTTGACAGCCGCCTAGCGCCCCTTCTAAATTCAAATGGGGTGCGGGAATAATATCGAGATCCGGTTCGCGATCGCTTGCTTCTAACAACTTCAAGTGGAAAAACTCGCAGTTATACATCGTCCGGCCCAAAATTTTTCCATACCCATGGCGAGTGGGAGGAATTGCCGCATGGCTCAGATAAACTCCGGCTGCGGCTGCACCCGGTTTCGAGCCTTCAATGCCGTAAGTTCCCAACAGCAATTTCGGATCGATATCCGAAGCATCGGAATTGATATAGGGTGCTTCAAAAGCAATTAAACTACGCATGGCCATATTACGATAGCACAGCGCTCCTGCCGGATAAGCTAAATATCCAGTTTTGTGGGGATCGACGGTTATTGTATCGGCACGACCGAGGCTTTCGTATTGACGAGTCACGTATGAACTCATGGGCAATACGGGAGCCGGGCCAGAAGTTTTAGGTTGAATATCTTCTAAAGTTTCCCACAACATAGCCGCAAAATACCCCCCCCAGGCCGCATCAGCATGAACCGCAAATTCAATGTTCTGCGAATGATACGTTTGGTCTCGCAGATCTAAAATATCTGCAAGCGGATCGACTGCACCTTCTTCAGTGCTGCCTAAAACACCAACAACGGCAATAATCGGGCGTTTGTTTTCCAGACATTCATCGATCTCTTCTTTCAAATCATCGACATTCATGCGGCCGTGAATGTCTAGAGGAATGCTGAGCATATTATCTGCACCCACGCCGAGAATGGCTGCACCTTTGGGAAGCGAATAGTGTTTGGAACCGGGAACGAAAATGACGGGCGATCCGATGCCATCGAGAAACTCGCGGGCAAAATCCATAAAGCCCATATTTTGCATCGAGTATTGAGAAATTGCGTCGTTGAGTGCGCCAGCATCAATGTTATTGTTTTCGTCATCGATAACGCGACTGGCTAGGGCGATGACTTCATCGACGGGCAAGTTTAACATCGCCCAAGTCTCCAATTCTGCCAGTTTTACTGAATTCCCAGAGGGCAACTTAACTTCAAAGTTGGCAGCGAGATTCGGGTCTAATTCTGTTAGCGCCTTGCGGAAAGAAAGAGGATAAAATTTGAGGTTGCGAGCCCCCCAAAGGGCTTCGATATTGGCAGTCGATCCGCCGCAGGTTAAGTGTCCCCAAGGTTCGGGATCGGGGTTCCGATAGCCTAGCATCCGACACAACTCATCTGCGACTTTCGCTTCTAAGACAGTGGTAATTGGGGAGGCTTCTAGGGCGACGTTATTTTGATTGTAAAGCATGGCGGCAATATAGCCAGCCATTCCGGGAATTGTCTGATCCCAAGTCATGTGACCCTGGTAGCGCATACTGAAAAACGGAGCGGATTTTTTCAGGTCGCTAACCAACCGACAAAATTCTATGCGGATGATGTCCATCGCTTCTAGATAGCCGGGGTTCAGTTCGACTGTGGGAGGAATGGGGGAGGGATCTTCAGGATGAAAGTCGCGCCGCCAATAGGCATGATTGTTAATTGCTTCTTGCACCAATTCCATAAAGAAATTGAGATTTTCGCTGCGCGGCCCTAAAAACCAAGCCTCGACGTTGCGCTTGGCTTCTTCTTGACCCGCTAGTAAGTCTTGGAGCGTAGTTGTCGTTTTCGCTCGCTTACCGTTAGACTTGGCAACCGTTTTTTCTGCAAGTAATTGATTGACGCGCTGCTTTAAGGTTTTTAGTCCTTGGCCGGAGTAGTCAGGAGTTGAGGTGGGACGAAGTTTGGACATTTTGGGTATGACCTGAGTAGATAGCACTTTGACTACCTTATCGTTTGCGATCGCGCCTTAACAATCCCCCCGAGACCACCTTTTAAAACGGGGAAATCCACCTACGATCGCTTTACCTGCATAAGTGAAAAGGTTTGTCAAGGGGATGGCATCAACCTATTTGGCAAGATCGCATCCACCTGTTTTGTGCGATCGCGTTCTCATACGGCCATCTCTATGCCAATCGATGTGCTATGATAGCAGCTATAGAGAGAACGACTTTCTAAAGAAAATCTAAAACAAAAACGCGCTAGCGAGCTCGATTCTCATGCACGAAGTCGGTATCATGGAGCGGACTCTAGAAATTGCCATCGATCGCGCCCGAGAGCGGGGTGCGTCGCAAATTCACGCCCTGAAAATGCGCGTTGGCGTTCTTTCTGGAGTGGTTCCCGATGCCTTGAGTTTTGCCTTCGATGTGGCGGCGCAAGGGACGATCGCCGAAAATGCTCGCTTTGAAATCGAGTCCGTCCCCGCCCGATGTCTCTGCGATCGCTGCGGGCAAGAATTCGAGCCCGTCGATATTATTTTTGAATGTCCGAATTGCCATCAAATTAGCGCCAATGTCGCTAGCGGTAAAGAACTAGAACTAACATCTATGGAGGTTGCTTAACGCTTATGTGTGGAACTTGTGGCTGCGCGGTAACGCCGGGAAACGTGCGAATTGAGAGCGAACATTCGCACTCGCACGAACATCACGAACACCACCACCACCATCATGGTGATGGCGAGCATACGCACACTCATACTGTCGAACTTCACGAGGCAATTTTATCTAAAAACGATCGCCTAGCCGAGCGCAATCGCGGCTTTTTTGCGGCTAAGAATCTCGTGGTGTTGAACCTGCTATCTTCTCCCGGATCGGGGAAAACAGCCCTGTTAGAGCGCACGTTAACCGAGGGACGATCGCGCTTTCGGTCTGCGGTCATTGTTGGCGATCTCGAAACTGACAACGACGCGCAACGACTGCGAAAAACTGGGACACAAGCGGTACAAATTGCCACTGGAAATGTCTGCCATTTAGAAGCAGATATGGTCGCCAAGGCGGTGCAGAAGTTGGATCTAGAAGGACTCCAACTGCTCGTCATTGAAAATGTGGGTAATTTAGTTTGTCCGGCGGCTTACGACTTGGGGGAAACTCGGCGGGTGGCGTTGCTTTCGACCACTGAAGGCGAAGACAAACCGCTTAAATATCCCACCTTGTTTAAATCTGTTGATGTGGCGATCGTCACTAAAATCGATATCGCCGAAGTGGTAGGATTCGATCGCGATCGGGCGATCGAAAACATTCGTCGCGTTGCCCCCCAAGCCCAAATTCTAGAACTCTCTGCCCGCACCGGAGAAGGAATGGAAGCGTGGTACAATTACCTCGAAACTCAACTCCAGCCGATGCCAGAATTGGTACTGTCTCGATCGAGGTTTTAGGGATCGGAGATTAGGTATTAGGGGGTGACTGACAAAATACCACCGTAACGGGCAACAATAGAGCGATCGCCTGTCTCTTCTCGCGTCAGCCACGCCCACATTTGCTCGCCAAAGCAAAAATGCCACCACTCTTGAGGATGGCGTTGAAACCCCGACGATCGCATGATAGAAAACAACAATTCCCGACGCTGGTGATATGCCTTTTTTTGGGGATCGGTACTGCTAGCAAAATGGAGAGGATAAGACCGTTCTGAAAGTTCGTCAATGGGCGATCCCATATCGATTTCTTCACCGCGATCGTCCACTAAGGTAACATCGATCGCGCCTCCGGTACTGTGAGGTGGCGGTGTCGCCGGATCGAGGCTCGGTGCGGCCCAAAATTGATGTACCCATGCGAGTAATTCTTGTCGTTGTTGGAGAGAAATATCTTCAGGATTTAATCCTCTTTCCTGCGCCAACTCTTTAAGCGAAAACTCAACCATAAAATCTTGCACCGCAACCGGACGGAAGGCATCGAAGACCAGAATGCGCCAATCGGGATGCTGTTTTTGCAAACAAGTCTGTGCGGCGAGCAGACGATCGCACACCGACTGTCTCAGGGAAAACGGAGAGCGATCGCCGTAGGGTGCGCCCAGTTTTTCATAAGGATGAGGGGTGACAAATGCCACGCGATCGCGGGGAATGGCGACTAACGGTTCGTGGTTTTCAGCAATAGGAATCTGTTGGTATGGTTTCATTATTCGTTGTTACTTGAGTTGCGTAACGTTCGTACTGCTTCTAGGCTCAATTCGGTGATATTGGAGATCGCTTCATCGTCGAATTGAGGGAGCAGTTTTCGGGCAATTTCGCGTTTTTCTTCCTCGCGACCTTCCTCGCGTCCTTCCTCGCGACCTTCCTCGCGACCTTCCTCGCGTCCTTCCTCTAATCCTTGTTGTCGTCCTTCCTCACGTCCTTCTTCACGTCCTAATGCAACGGCTCCTTGTTGGTCGTAAATAAACATTTCTCGACGTTCGAGAGCTTCGAGTTCGTCGGGGCTTAAATTGGCGCGATCGGCAATTTCAAAGGCTCGTTGTAATTCTGGGGAGTCGTTCATATTGTCAGGAATTGAGGTCAGCGATCGCGCGAATTTGAGAAAGTAAATCCAGCGATCGGTAATCGTTTCGAGTTCGTCCAGTTCTTTGGCGAACTTGGGTAACTCGACAAACACTAATTCGATATCGTTATCGGGATAAACGAAATCATCGGAAGTTTCCCGATAAACGAAGCGAGAAATTAGACGATTGCGCTTCTCGAACATCTCAAAGTCAGTAATTGTTAAGGCAATCACTGGCTTTAACATTCGGTAGCCTTCTCCAGATTGCAGTTGGAAGGCATAGGTTTTGGCAGCATTAAATAATACCCGCTTACCAAACGACTGAACGTTCAACACTTGCATCTCGATAATCACCGTCGTGCCATTGGCAAGTTTGGCTTTGACATCGAGATAGGTATCTTTGAGTCCTTGCAGTTGCGGCGGTAAGTTAGGGTTGATAATTTCTAGATCTTGAATGGTTGCCTTGCCATCGTAAACGAGAGCGTTGAGAAAGCTAATGAGGATATCTTTGCTCTCGTCAGAGCCAAATATCTTCTTAAACGCATAGTCGGTCTTCGGGTTAATAAATCTCATGGTTCGACCTCGCAGTTATTTTAATTTTAACGCGATCGCGTTCCCGGAAAGCTAAAAACCCGGCTTCGGGGTGAAACCGGGCCCGGCGATCGCGCTTTAAACATCTACATCTGGTACAATAGCGTTACTCTCGGTCGCGAGTTTCCGCCGTCAGCATCTCTTCTGGAGGCGCAACTGGGGAGAGTTGCACGTTACCTTCTTCGTCGATGGTAATGCTGCGGGCTTCAAACATCTGGAGTTCGCGGACGTTGCGTTCGATCGTCAGCAGCGTCCCCCGACAAGGACGTACCGCCGGAACGGGCTGGCGTTCGGTATAAGAAATGTCTTCGGCTGTATCGGCTCGGGCGATCGCGGGGGCAAACGCACCGATGGCCGCGAGCAGGGCTACAGAGGCTCTCGATATTGTCATTGCTCTTTGAGAAATTTTCTGTCTTTTGCTATACCAGTATATCAAGGATGAAGTAAGAAGGATGAAGGATGAATAGGGATT